>JBMTIF010000069.1:0-8590 GCA_049437045.1 Alphaproteobacteria bacterium
GAACAATCATGAGTGAGACTTCTGAAAAACGCGTTTTCATTCGCACCTACGGGTGTCAGATGAACGTTTATGATTCCGAGCGTATGGCCGAAAGCCTGTCCAAGGCCGGCTACACAACCGCCCAGAGCGCTGATGAAGCGGATCTGGTGGTGCTGAACACCTGTCATATCCGCGAGAAAGCAGCGGAAAAGGTGTACTCCGAAGTGGGTCGAATGCGGATGCTGCGTGAGCAATCAGGCCGGGATGTGAAGATCGCCGTAACCGGATGCGTCGCCCAGGCCGAGGGCGCTGAAATCCAGCGCCGGGCGCCGGCAGTCGATCTGGTCGTTGGTCCGCAGTCCTATCACCGTCTGCCTGAGTTGGTCGACCGTGTGGAGCGCGGAGAGCGTTCGATTGTCGAGACCGACTTTCCAACTGAATCCAAGTTTGACCACCTGCCCGAGGAACGCTCTGCTGCCACCGGCGCATCGGCATTCCTCACCGTGCAGGAAGGTTGTGACAAGTTCTGCTCTTTCTGCGTGGTGCCTTATACGCGCGGCGCCGAAGAATCGCGGCCCGTTGCTTCGGTTGTTGCTGAGGCTGAACGCCTAGCGGCGCAAGGGGTCCGAGAAATCACACTGCTGGGGCAAAACGTGAATGCCTACCACGGTGAAGCGCCAAACGGCGGTCAGGGCACCTGGAATCTGGCAACACTGCTCAAGGCTTTGGGTGATATCGATGGTCTGGAGCGCCTGCGCTTCACCACTTCTCACCCCAAGGATATGGACGAAGACCTTTATCAGGCCTTTGCGGACAACCCCAAGCTCATGCCGTACTTGCACTTGCCCGTGCAATCCGGCTCGGACCCGATCCTCAAGGCCATGAACCGGTCGCATACGGCTGCCGAATACGTCGAGATCATCCAGCGCCTGCGTTCGATCCGTCCTGACATGGCGATCAGCGGTGATTTCATTGTCGGCTTCCCCGGCGAGTCCGATCAGGACTTTGCCGATACGCTCAAGATCATTACCGAAGTGAACTACGCGCAGGCCTATTCTTTCAAGTACAGCCCCCGCCCCGGCACTCCGGCGGCGAATGTTGAATTCCACGTGCCTGAAGAGGTGAAGTCCAAGCGACTGGAGGCGGTTCAACTTCTGCTCAACGAGCAACAACTCGCCTTTAACCTCGGCTGCGTGGGCAAGACCATGTCGATCCTGCTCGAACGTCCGGGCAAGGAAGAGGGTCAGCTGATTGGCCGGAGCCCTTACATGCAGTCGGTCCATGTCATGGCGCCGCAGCATCGCCTGGGACAACTGGTAGACGTTGAAATTCTTTCCGCAGGCGCCAACTCACTCAAAGGCCAGATCAAGATGGCCCAGCAGGCTGCCTAATCCAATGAAAGTCACGCAATGACCCAAGCAACATCGCATGCGTTCCAATTCGCGGACGCGAAACTGGCGTTGGATGTCTGTGGTGTGGGTGATGCGAACCTTGCGCTGATCGAAGACCGACTGAGCCTGGCCATTGCCAACCGATCGGATGAGATCGTGTTGCATGGGGAAGTGGAATCCGTTGAACTGGGCTTTGCCGTGTTGGAAAGCCTCTATGATCGGGCGCGTCGGGGTTTGATTGTTGAACCTGCAGACGTTGAAGCGGCCATTCGGATGGGCCGCCATCACTTGGAACAAGAGGGCGCGGAAGAAGACCTGTTCAAAGGTCAACCCAACGCGGCCAACGTGGCAATCACAACCCGCAAGAAGTCCATTTCCCCTCGTTCACCGGGACAGGCCGATTATCTGGTCGCCATGCGCGATCACGAGCTGACTTTTGGCGTCGGCCCAGCGGGGACGGGCAAGACCTATCTGGCTGCTGCGATGGCGATTTCGCACCTGCTCGAAGGCAAGGTCCGTCGCCTGATCCTGTCGCGTCCGGCGGTGGAAGCCGGGGAGCGGCTGGGGTTTCTGCCCGGCGATATGAAGGAAAAGGTCGACCCCTACCTGCGCCCGCTCTACGACGCGCTGTATGACATGCTGCCGCGCGATCAGGTTGAAAAGCGGATTGAGGCGGGATCGATTGAGATTGCGCCGCTGGCCTTCATGCGCGGTCGCACGCTTTCGGAGGCTTTTGTCATCCTCGATGAAGCGCAGAACACAACACCGGCTCAGATGAAAATGTTCCTGACCCGCCTGGGCGAAGGGTCCCGCATGGTGGTCAATGGCGATTTGAGTCAGGTTGACTTGCCTCGCGGCGTAAAAAGCGGGCTGCGGGATGCTCTGGACACGCTGCGTTCGGTCAAGGGCGTGGCGGTAAAGCAGTTCAACGCCGATGACGTGGTGCGCCACCCGCTGGTCGGTCGGATCATTCAAGCCTACGACGCCGCGCCAAAGCCTGAAGCCGCAGCCTACAAAACCAACGCGGATCAGGAATGAGAGCGGAGCTCATCTTTGACGTCCCCGACGCCTGGCCGCACTTTTCCGCCGAAGACCTCTCGACCCTGAGCGAAAGGGCGGTCGCTGCCGCCTTTCATGTTGGTCTGGAAAGCGAAGGTTTTGACCATTGGGAAGCCGACTCTGCCCTGTCGATTGCCTTTCTCGATGACACCCGTGTGGCTCGTCTGAATGAAGATTTCCGCGGTAAGCCCCAACCCACAAATGTCTTGTCCTGGCCCAATTACGAGGGCGAGACTCCGGAAGATATCATGGAGCAAGGTCAAGCCGATGGTGCTGCGGTTTATTGGGGTGATCTGGCGCTCGCGGGTCAAACTCTTGGTCGAGAGGCTTTTGAGCAAGAAAAAAGCCTGCCAGCGCATCTTAGCCACTTGATAATCCACGGGGTTTTGCATTTGCTGGGTTATGACCATATTGAAGACAAGCAAGCCGAACATATGGAAGGTCTGGAACGACTGGCCATGCGAGACCTCGGCTACCCTGACCCTTACGGAGAGAACGCGGAGTAAACAGAGCACAGGAACCCGCCAAAGCGACAGAACGACCAACCTGCCCCAAGGTATGGTATCCGCAATTTTGCCGCACTGTGCAGACACTCTGATACCGCAATGACAACGTCCGCCGACCCATCCAGTTCCGAACCCTCTCAACCGGCATCCCTTCGTGATCGCCTGAGCGAGGGCTTGGTCACGCTTGTCCGGCTGGTGCGCCCGCAGCGCAGCGACCGTGACACCATCGAGACCATCCTTGAATCCCCCGACCACGACGAGACCAGCGGCTTTGGCGCGGACGAGCGCAAGATGCTGTCCAACATCCTGCAGCTCAAGGACCGCACGGTTGAAGACGTGCTGGTGCCCCGCGCTGAGATCATCGCGGTTGAGGTAGATGCCTCCATCGACGAAGTGATCGAAGTCGCAGCTGCTGAAGGGCATTCGCGTCTGCCGGTTTATGGGGAAGACAAGGATGACATTCGCGGCCTCGTCCACATCAAAGACCTGCTGGCCGCCAAAGCGCGCGGTTCCAACGAAGGCCTGCGCTCGATCCTGCGTCCACCGATTTTCGTCGCGCCGTCCATGCCAGTGCTCGACATGCTGCTGGATATGCGCACCAAGCGGCGTCACATGGCCTTTGTGGTTGATGAACACGGCGGCATCGATGGCCTGCTCACCATCGAGGACCTGGTCGAAGAAATCGTCGGGGATATTCAGGATGAGCACGACGAAGACAACGGCGAGATCATCACCGTTGGTGAAAACGAATTCGAAGCGCACGCACGTTTGGAGCTGACCGAGCTGGAAAATCGCATCGGCACCTTTTTGACAACAGAAGACCGGGAAGAAGACTTCGATACGCTGGGTGGTCTGGTGTTCTCACTGGCGGGGCGCATTCCCATTCGGGGAGAGGTTCTGACCCACGCCTCGGGCTGGCGGTTCATGGTTATGGACGCTGATCCGCGCCGTATCAGGCGTGTTCACATCGAACCCGCAACCAACCCACTGCGCCGTCGGCGACGGTTGGCTGTAGCGGCGGGTGCCGCTGAAGAAAATGCGGCGGGTGCCGGTGACAACGACGTTTTGGAAGACCCGGCAACTAAAGCTTCGGACGCCTAAGACCGTGGATCGCTTTGCCCGCGTTCGGACTGGGCTGGGCAGCGTGCTGCTCTTTATCCTTGGGCTGGCAACGGCGCTGGCTCAGCCGCCGCTGTGGATTTTACCCATTCTATGGATCGCCTATCCTCTGGCGCTTGTGCTCATTCTCAGTCGTCGAGGGTGGCGTGGTGCGTGGCTGTTCATCTTTGCGTTCTGGTGGGGCCAGATTGTTGGGGGCATGTACTGGCTGGGTTGGGTTGTAGGCGTTGACCTTGCGACCTACTGGTGGGTGACACCCTTTGCAATTCTGGGGCTACCCGCTTTTCTGGCACTGGTGCAGAGCCCGTGGTGGCTGGTCGCCTGGATCCTCGTTCGGCGTTTCAACCTTGGTTTGGCCGGTGCGCTGCTGATCTTTGCAGGCGCGGCTATGGGGGCGGAAGGGTTTCGCGGCTGGGTCATGACGGGCCTGCCGTGGGGACCGCTGGGGACCGTTTGGGGTTTCCATCCCCTGACCATGCAGCTTGCAGCCTGGATTGGTGTTTTTGGGTTAACCGCTCTGACGACCTTGAGCGCGGCGGGACCGGCGCTGTTTGCCATTCGCAGACCCATGCAAGCCGTGGTTGTAACGATTCTGCCGCTGGCCATTTTGTTGGGTTTCGGACTTTTGCGACTTAACGATGTTAGTCAAGCAGCGGCGACACCCACCGAGACGGTTGTTCGGCTGGTCCAGCCCGGAACGAACACGCTGGTCCGCCTGGATGATGCCGCCAAGCAGCAGCGGGTCCGGGATCTGCTTGCCATGTCTTTTAGCGGTGATGGCAAGCACGACGTGGCAATCTGGTCAGAAACCTCGATCCAGTTTTTCATCGACTACTACCCCGAAGACCTCGCATGGGTCATCGACAGCTTTCCGCCCGACACACGCATTATCACCGGTGGTTTGGGTGCTTCCCCCGGCACCAACCCAATCCCGACAAACACCGCCTATGTTCTCAACAACGACGGGATAGAAGCGCGACACGATAAATCCCACTTGGTGCCCTTTGGCGAATACAAACCCTGGTTCGTCCGCTGGATCCCCATTGCTGCCTTTTCGGCGGGCTCCTTCTGGGAAGGGCCGGGGTTGAGCACATGGACTTTGCCGGGACTGCCATCGGTTTCGCCCCTGATCTGCTACGAGATGATTTTTCCCGGCAACGTCATTGCAAAGGGTGAGCCGCGACCTGAATGGATGGTCAACATCTCCAACGATGGCTGGTACGGCAATACGTCTGGCCCCCGCCAACACTTCATCTTTGCCCGCTTCAGAGCGGTTGAGGAAGGTCTGCCTATGGTCCGCGTCGGCGGTACGGGTATTTCTGGGATTATTGATGCGTCAGGGCGGGTTAACCACCGTATTGCCTATGGGGCGACCGAGGTCGTAAGCCTGCCTTTACCGGCTGCTTTACCCATCACCCCCTTTGGTCAAAACTCACGGTTGAGCTTTTGGGTGATATGCCTTTGCTTCCTCGTGGTCGGATTTATGGCAGGATTGGTGAGAAAGTATCAGAATTACACTCTAAACGTGTAACTAACTATTGTCACATTTTTCCTAAACTTGTATTAAAAACCTCTGAAGTTGCTCGCGGAAGAGGCAAAGGAAAGCGTGACGGAACCAACAACACCACGAAAACGGGGCCGCCCTTCGACGGCTGAGGGGCTAGGCAACCCGGTTGATGTTCACGTCGGAAAGCGCATCAAAACACGCCGATTGGTCCGCGGCTGGACGCAGGATGAGCTGGCCAAAGCAGTAGACCTCTCCTTTCAGCAAGTTCAGAAATATGAGCGCGGCTCGAACCGGGTTTCTGCAGGTCGACTCTACGAACTCTCCAAAGCGCTCGACGTCCCCATCCAATACTTCTTCGATGATTATGTTGACGAGAAAGAAGACAGCCACTCGTCTTCCGTCAAAGAGGATACCATCGACTTTGAAGGCGTAGATCGTATCGGTGACGCGGTATTGAGTGAATTGGTACGGGGATTTTCAAAGATCAACGACAAAACGGTCCGCCGTGCTCTGGTCCAACTGATCCTGTCAATTGGCCAGGGTCAGCAAGACAAAACAAACGATCTTGCTCTGTAAAGCGAACACTTGACCTGACCCTCGGCTTTAGGCAGATCGGGGGCCATGTCGAAACCGCCCTCCAAACCCCCTTCTGCCACAGAGTTTCAGCCCTATCGTGGCAAGGACAGCACCGCAAAGGATGGCATCCGTCACCTGTGGGGTCGCCTGTCCGGTCGTCCGCTCAAGCCAAAAATGGCGCGGATGATGACCGACGTGCTGCCAGAGCTGGCTTGCGTGCCGGATGATGACGGACGCGTGGACCTCGAAGCGCTTTTTGGCGAGCAACCTGAACGCCTTTGGCTTGAAGTCGGGATTGGAGCCGGTGAGCATCTGGCCTGGCAGGGCGAAGCCAACCCCGACGTTCGACTGATCGGCGCTGAGTTTTTCCTCAACGGCGTCGCCTCAGCGGTGAGACATCTGCACGACCAGAACCTGAGCAACGTTCGGATCATGCACGGTGATGGTCGCGTGCTGGTCGAAGGCGTCCCCGAAGGCAGTGTTGAACGCGCCTTTGTGCTCCATCCCGATCCCTGGCCCAAAAAGCGGCATTGGGAACGGCGCATTATCCAGCCCGCCATGATGGACGCGCTGGCCCGGGCCATTCGTCCCGGCGGTGAGTTGCGGTTGGCTACCGATCATGCCGACTACCAACCGTGGATGACACGCATTGCGCTGGCGCACCCGAAATTCCGCTGGACGGCGCAAACGGCTGATGATTGGCGGCGGCGGTCAGCGGATTGGCCTCAGACCCGCTATGAGGCTAAAGCAGTGCGGGAAGGACGAAAGCCACTGTATTTAACCCTTGAGCGTCTGCCCGATTAATCCTATGTAGGCGTTATTGGCCCGTGAGCTTCTAAAAGAGCTTCATGCGATGCCCTTGGAAACAAGCGGGCCGCCGGCTCGCTTTTTTGTTTTCTGCAACCCCACTTTGATTGCTGCTGCTGAATGATGGAACGCCTAGAGCGCCCTGTTGGTCCTTTGGCCCGGATTGAAAACGACATTGTTTCCATGCTGGAAGTGATGGGCTTCGATCTTGTGCGTCTGTTGCTGATCGGGTCACAGAACCCGCGCCTGCAACTGATGGCTGAACCGTCCAATGGCGATCTGATGACCGTTGAGCATTGCGAGGAAATCTCGCGCGCGCTGTCTGCTTTGCTGGACGTTGAAGACCCGATTTCGGAATCCTTCACGCTGGAAGTCAGCTCAGCTGGTGTTGATCGGCCCCTGACGCGTCTGTCCGATTTTGAGCGCTTCAAGGGCTTCAAAGCCAAAGTGGAGACTCGATTTCTGGTCGAGGGCCGCCGTCGGTTCTCCGGCACACTGGGCGGCGTTGAAGAGGGCGACAAAGTGCGGATTGCCACCGACGAAGGCGAAGCGCTGGTTTCGTTCAGCGACATGGCCAAGGCCAAGCTGATTGCCACTGACGAGCTGTTCGAAGCCGCTAAAGCGGGCACCCTGCCCAAGCCAGTGAAACTGGCTGACCCACAGACTTCTGATTCAATGGCCGGTTCAACACCGGAAAGCTGAGGAATAAATCCATGGATAACGTGGTTCAAACAACCGCAACCCCACGATTGGAACTGATCCAAATGGCCGACATGGTCGCGCGCGAAAAAGGCATCGAGCGCGATGAAGTGCTGGAAGCCATGGAAAAGGCGATTCAGCGCGCCGGTCGTCAGAAGTACGGCGTCGATCACGATATTCGTGCGGCAATTGACCGGAAGAACGGACAGATCAGCCTGCACCGCTACCGCGAAGTTGTTGAAACCCGCGAAGAAGTTGAAGACGACATGACGCAGATCACGCTGCGTGATGCGCATCTGTTTGATGATGCCCTGGGTGTCGGTGACTTTCTGACCGAAGAACTGCCACCCATCGATCTGGGTCGCATCGCTGCGCAATCAGCCAAGCAGGTCATCGTCCAGGAGGTCCGCTTTGCCGAGCGCAAGAAGCAGTACGACGAATTCAAGGACCGCAAAGGCGAGATCATCACGGGACTGGTCAAGCGTGTGGAGTATGGCAACGTTTATGTCGATCTGGGCCGCTCCGAAGCGATCCTGCGCCGTGACGAGCTGATCCAGCGCGAAAAGCCCAAGGTGGGCGAGCGGATCCGCGCTTACATCTATGACGTCCGCGAAGAAACCCGTGGTCCGCAAATTTTCCTCTCTCGGACCCACCCGATCTTCATGGCGAAGCTGTTCTCTATGGAAGTGCCGGAAATCTATGATGGCCTGATCGAGATCAAATCGGTGGCTCGTGACCCCGGCTCCCGCGCAAAAATCGCCGTGTTGAGCCACGAAGTGAACATCGACCCCGTTGGTGCCTGTGTGGGCATGCGCGGTAGCCGTGTTCAAGCCGTCGTGGGCGAGCTGCAGGGCGAGAAAATCGACATCATTCCGTGGTCCGAAGACATTGCGACCTACGTGGTGAACGCACTGGCACCGGCCGAGGTGACCAAGGTGGTTCTCGAC
>JBMTIF010000070.1:0-8558 GCA_049437045.1 Alphaproteobacteria bacterium
TTGCCCCCGTCGTCGACCTGCACGATCCCAATTCCCCGGCCATAGGACGTTTGGGACGCAGTTTTTCGGCTGATCCCGATACCGTGACTCGTGTGGCCGCATCGTTCATCGACGCCCATCGCGCCCAAGGACTGATGACAGCGCTCAAGCATTTTCCCGGTCATGGTTCTGCGCGACACGACAGTCACGATGGCTTCGTTGATATAACCGCTACCTGGCGGCCGGATGAGTTGCAGCCGTTTTTCGCGCTGATCCGGTCCGGCAAGGCTGACACCATCATGACCGCGCACGTTTTTCATGACGATTTCGACCGGAGCCATCCGGCGACGCTTTCCAAGTCGGTGATTACCGACCTGTTGCGGGGGATGCTGGGCTTTGATGGGGTGGTGATCTCTGACGATCTGACCATGAAAGCCATCGATGACAGCTACAGTCTTGAAGACGCGGTACTGCTGGCGGTTGATGCCGGCGTGGATGTTTTGCTGACCGGGAACTTTGAACCTGACACCCTGGATCAGGCTCAGGCCATTCGCGAAATCCTGGTTGGGGCGGTCGAAACAGGCCGGTTGACCAGACAGCGGTTGCAGGAATCGCATGACCGCATCTTGGCTTTGCGCCAGAGGTTGCGTTGACCTTGCGCCGGACTTTGGGCTAAACCACGGCCACTGAACACTTTCTTGGTGCCAGATGTCGCCCCGTTCTGGAGGCGAGCATTCTCGGAGCCGGAGCACAGACCATGCGCATCTTGAGCGGCAATGCCAACCGTCCGTTGGCCGAAGCCATTTCGCACTATCTTGACGTCCGCTTGACGCAAGCCGAAGTGCGTCGTTTCAACGACAAAGAAATCTACGTTGAGATTCAGGAAAATGTCCGCGGTGAGGACGTCTTTTTGATCCAGCCAACCAGCTATCCGGCCAACGACCATCTGATGGAGTTGCTGGTGGCGATTGATGCCTTGCGTCGCGGGTCTGCAGGCCGGATTACAGCTGTGATTCCCTATTACGGTTATGCCCGGCAGGACCGGAAAAGCTCCCCCCGTTCGCCGATTTCGGCGCGTCTGGTGGCCAACCTGATCGAAACCGCTGGTGCTGACCGCGTCCTGACAATGGACCTGCACGCGGGTCAGATTCAGGGTTTCTTTGACATTCCAACCGACAACCTGTTCGCTGCACCCATGTTTGCGCAGGAAATCCGTCGCCTTCACCGCGATGATTGTTCCAACGTGATGATCGTCTCCCCGGATGTGGGTGGCGTGGTTCGAGCGCGCGCGGTGGCGAAGGCCATTGAGGTTGATCTTGCCATCATCGACAAGCGGCGTCCCAAGGCGGGTGTCGCGGAAGTCATGAATGTCATCGGTGAAGTGGACGGCAAGCACTGTGTCCTGATCGACGATATTGTCGATACAGCCGGCACGCTGTGCAAAGCCGCCGATGCACTGGTGAAAAATGGTGCCGTATCGGTGTCCGCTTTTGCGACCCACGGCGTACTCTCTGGTCCTGCTGTCGCGAATATCGACGCTTCGACCATCAGTGAGGTCGTCGTGACGGACTCCATCCAGCCTTCTGACGCTGTTGTGGCGTGCGAGAAAATTCGCGCCATGACGACGGCTGAACTGCTGGGTGAAGCCATTCGCCGCGTATCCAACGAAGAGTCGGTCTCGACCCTCTTCAACATGTAGGCGAGCTGCGCACCCGCGCGCAGTCCGCCGCCCCCATCGAATTGTATTGAATTCCGACTTTTGAGGAGAATCCATCATGGAAATCGCAATGACTATCCCTGCCAAAGCCAAAACAGGCGCTGGCAAAACGGCTGCCAAGGCAGCACGCTACGAAGGTCTGGTTCCGGCTGTAATCTACGGCGGCAGCGCGGACCCGGAAATGGTTGCTATTGACCCGCGTCCGATCTGGAAAGGTCTGGGTGAGCGCGGTTTCTTCGCCAAGGTTCTGGCGTTGGAAGTCGACGGCAAGACCATCAACGTTCTGCCTCGCGACATTCAGTTCGACCGCGTTACCGATCAGCCAATCCACGTTGACTTCATGCGCGTTGATTCCGACACCGTCGTAAAGGTGAAAGTGCCGGTTGATTTCGTAAACGAAATGGACTCCCCGGGCCTGAAGCGTGGTGCAGTACTGAACGTTGTTCGTCACTCCGTTGAAGTCCGCTGCAAGGCAGGCGAGATCCCAAGCAAGTTCGACGCGGACCTGACCGGTCTGCAGATCAACGACGCTGTGAAGTACTCCATGGTGCAGGTGTCAGGCAACGTGACCCCAACCATCGTGGGCCGTGACTTTGTAATCGCGACCGTGACCGCGCCTTCCGCTCTGAAGCGTCAGATGATGGATGCGGCTGCAGCAGCGTCTGCAGAGTCCGAGGAAGAGTAGAGCTTCTTCCAGCAGCAGCGCTCTGGAGCTTAGCGGATGCAGGTTCTGGTTGGACTGGGAAACCCCGGACGACAGTACGAGGGCCATCGCCACAATGTTGGTTTCATGGCCCTCGACCTCATTGCGGCGCGCTATGGCGCGCCCAAGTGGAAAGAACGTGCCAACGCCCAAGTGACGGAGTGTCGGATTGGCGGCGACAAGGTCGTGCTGGTCAAGCCGCAGAGCTTCATGAACCGCTCGGGTCAGCCTTTGCGTCACGTGCTGGACTTCTGGAAGCTCAAAGCCGAGGCTGTCACGGTTTTCTACGACGAACTGGATCTGCAACCTTCCAAAGTTCGGATCAAGCGCGGCGGTGGCTCAGGCGGTCACAACGGCATCAAGTCGTTGGATGCACACATCGGGCAGAACTACCGTCGGGTGCGCATAGGTATCGGGCACCCGGGGCATAAGGACCGGGTCTCGGGCTATGTTCTGCACGATTTCGGAAAGGACGAGCGCGCGCAGCTCGACGTTCTGCTTTCGGCCATGGCCGACAATCTCCAGCGCTTGCTCGACGGGGACGAGTCTGGGTTCATGAGCCTGTCCATGCAGGCCTTAAATCCAGACCGAAGCGCGCAAAAACATGAGAGACCGGCGGCCTCACCGGCCAAATCACCCGGCGAGTCACAACCCGCTACCATTGGCAAAGGCCCACCCACCGCTTTGGGTGCGGCGCTGTCTCGGCTGTTGAATCGAAACGCCGGGAAGAAGACGGACAAGGATTAGAACCTATGGGTTTCAACTGCGGTATCGTTGGCTTGCCCAACGTCGGGAAATCGACCCTTTTCAACGCGCTGACTGAAACAGCAGCGGCAGAAGCGGCAAACTATCCTTTCTGTACCATTGAACCGAATACGGGCCGGGTTGCTGTTCCTGATCCTCGTTTGGATCAGATTGCCGAAATTGCTCAGAGCGCCAAGGTTTTACCGACGCAGCTCGAAGTGGTCGATATTGCCGGTCTGGTACGGGGTGCATCCAAAGGTGAAGGGTTGGGCAACCAGTTCCTCGCCAACATCCGCGAAACCGATGCGATCCTGCACGTCTTACGCTGCTTCGACGGCGAAGTGACCCACGTGGACGGGTCGGTTGACCCGGTGCGGGATGCTGAAACCGTGACGACGGAACTGATGATCGCTGACCTTGATGCCGTCGAAAAACGGATGGCAAAGGAAAGTAAGCGCGCACAGGGCGGAGACAAGGAAGCGCGGCAGCTTATGGCGGTTTTGGAGCCGCTGGCCGCAGCGCTTACCGAAGGCAAGCCTGCGCGCACGGTTGAATTCTCCGCCGAAGACATGCGGATTGTCCGTCAGCTGCAGTTGCTGACCTCCAAGCCGGTTCTCTATGTCTGCAACGTCGGCGAAGAAGACGCAGCAGAGGGGAATCACCACTCAAAGGCCGTGGAAGAAATGGCTGAGCGCGAGGGCGCGAGTTCCATTCTCATTTCCGCTGCCATTGAGGCTGAAATTGCAGCCTTACCCACCGCAGAAGACAAGCAGGAGTTCTTGGAGACGCTGGGGCTGGAAGAGACTGGCCTGGCGCGGCTGATTCGCCGTGGCTATGGCTTGCTGGATCTGCTGACCTTTTTCACGGCTGGACCCAAGGAAGCCCGTGCATGGACCGTCCGTACGGGATCAACAGCACCGCAGGCCGCGGGTGTCATTCATACGGATTTTGAGCGCGGTTTCATCCGGGCAGAGACCATTTCCTATGACGACTACATCGCCAGTGGTGGTGAAGCAGGTGCTAAAGATGCCGGTAAGTTGCGGGTCGAAGGTAAGGAATACATCACCAAGGACGGTGATATCTTCCATTTCCGCTTTAACGTCTAATACAGCCGGGAAAGCGTGCCGGACCGGCATTGTCCGAGGAAGCACGCTTTGAAGCTCAGAGAGTCTTCTGTCCTGGGTTCAACAACAGTGTTGAGCGCAGGCAGTCGGCCAGAGGGCATTTTGAGTTTGCCTTTGTAAGACCCATCCTGCTGGGGCGCGAAATCGCGCAAAAGTTCGCTGTTGAGCATGGAGTGGCGATCAATGTTGGGCCCGACCACGGCTGCGATCTTTGCGCAAAATGTACTCTGACCGCGGCACTGATAGATTTCCAGAACAGCTTGCATCCCTTCCAACGGATCGTCCATCCGCCAAAACCCCTTGAGGCTGGTCGCTGAGGCCGACATAGGCACCATCGTGGTGACAAAGGTCATCATGACGCCGAGAAGAGAAGGACGCATATTGCTTAGGTTTCCACTATTATTCGTGGTTGGCTTAACGGAAACCTATAACGCAAAAACCGGGCCTTGTTCTAAAAAAGCCCGGTTTAACCCCTAAAAATGCTATATAAATCACGCTTTGCGGGGCAAAAGACACCAATTTTCTACAGTTTGTAGAAATATGTATGTCATGGGTATCGCTATAGCTTGGTCATGGTGCCTTTGCACACGGGCAGGAAGCATGAGCTGTAGGAGATGTTTCGCTCATCGATCAGCTTGATCTTGACTTCCGAGTCACCCACGAAAGCGACTGGCGGGTTGATGATGCCCTTCATTGTGCCGTTTCGCTGGACTTCGAGGTTGCGGATCAGCAGATAGTTCTGCTGGCCCGCTGCCAGTTCGCCCTGATAGGCCCGCACGATGCGCGCGCAAAGGCCGACGCCGTCCTCACAGTCGTACATTTGCACAACAGCCTGAACGCCGTCCCAAGCCTTGTTGTCCAGCCACAAGCCGCGCATGTCGATGGCGAATGCAGACGTGGCTGTGGTGATTGATGCGATCAAAGAAAGTAAAAGGGCGCGCATGTTTTCCTCGCGTTGGTTACTGTGACCCTGCTGGACAGTGACCTAGTGCGACACCTGCGCGCGGCAATGCTTAAGCTGGCAAAAGCGCGGGTTAGTTTCCGTCCGTGAATACGGCGTATACGCCGCTCGCATCGCGTGGGCTCACGATGTAGCCGCGGTTGCCGTATTTGGCTTCGCGGTAGTTCAGGCCGGACTGACGCAGAAACTCACCGGTCTGGTTCAGATCGGCCACGCGGTAGACAATGGCCTCTGAAGCTTCGGATTCACCGTAAATGCGAGACCAGCTCTCGACAGAATAGAACTCCAAATCTGCCCCAACCGGACCTTTGGCACTGCCGCTGAAGGCACCAGAAATCAGAGCTTCATAGCCTGCGCCAATCTTCTGATCGTGGGTCAGCATGATCTGTACGGCCTGAATGCCAATGGCACCGTTGGCGTGGGTCAGGAAGCGCTCAGACCAGACTGTGTCCGGGTTCAGATGCTCGCATACAAAAGCAGGTACGGGTGTAAAGGCACCGCTCTTTGGACGGAGTAACCGGAATGATGCCCGCTTTGGCGTGCCAGGCGTGACTTGCACATCACGGTGCAGGGATTCGATCCCAAAATGCTCGATATTGTGTGCAGCAAAGGCTTCGGCCGCCTTGTCGGCTGTGCCTTTCAGCGCCAGCGAGAGCATACCTTCGCCCAAGGCTTCGAGGTGTTCGGCAAGTCCGTTGGTGCCGATGTTCGGGTCGCGTATGCCCAGAATTTCCACGTAGTCGCCCTGATCATCCAGCCCGGGGAACATGATGCACGTATTGGCCGTGCCCCAGCCGACATGGGGCGTGACTTCCGTGGTTGTAAACCCAAGTTTGGCAGCGCGTGCATGTTCGGCGTCTAGGTCGTGAACCGCGACGATGACGTGATCCAGGCCGCTGATCGGTGCATCGATGGCGACAGCGCCATTCTCGTTACTGGTGGAAAACATGCAGATTTATCTCTCGGCTACCCATTCCAACTTTTGCCGCACCTTAGAGCAAACTGAGACAAAATAAAAAGGGCAGGGGGCAGAGACTTGGGGACAACAAAAAAGGCCAAAGCAATGCTCCGGCCTTTTTGCGTATTCAGGGCTCTATCAGCGGCCTAGTGATCCGGGTCCGGGCCACCTTCGACTTCGAGCTTGGCGTAGACTTTCGCCGCAACGATTCGGTAGGCGAGGAAGGAAATCACGGTCAATGCCAGCATGTACAGCACAACAATGATGCCCCACTGGTGGCGTTCTTCGAGGTAGGGATCAGCCGCCCAGTTCAGGAACGCAGTGACATCCCGCGCCTGCTGCTCAAGGCTCGGACGGGTACCATTGGGGTACTCAAAATCGGACATGTCAGCCGGCCAAGGGTTCGGCATTTTGATGACCTTCATGACCTTGTTGTAGTACGCGCCCTCTGGCTGCTCGTGCGCATCATCATAGCCGGTCAGCAGGGCATAGATGTAGTCAGCGCCGCCGATGCGGGAACGGGCCATGGTGGACAGGTCTGGTGGAGCTTTGCCGTAGGTCGCAGTAGCGCGCTTAGGGTTGCCCAAAGCCCACGGGAAGCTGTCGTTCATTGTGCCGGGACGCACGTCGTCGTCACCGTCGTCGTTGATGTACGGGATCTCATAGGTCGAAGCGAGCGCCTTCACCGCGTCTTCGCTCACGTCCAGTCCGGTCAGGGATGAAAAGCGCACCAGACCCAGAGAGTGACAGGCCTGACAGCGGGTTTGGTAGACGTACAGGCCATGCTGCAGCTGCATCTCGTCGTAGTACCCAAGTGGACCTGTGAAGGACCAGCTTTGGGAGTCAACGGGGCCAGCGGATTCAGCGATGGCAGGAACAGCGGCAGCCGTTGAAAGGGCAGCAGCAGCGCTGAGTGTTTTCAAAAAAGTTCCGAAACGCATGAAGGATGCTTTCTTTAAAAGAGACGATCTTCGGCGGGTGAGAGGGCCGGTAAGCCCTCTCCGCGAAAAGCTGTTAAGCCAGCACAGGCTCGCTGATGGATGCGGGCAGCTGCTTTGGTTTCTCGAACAGGCCAAGAACCGGCAGGATCACGACGAAGTATGCGAAGTAGTATCCCGTGAAGAGGACACCCCACTGCTGCGTCGAACCCCAGACAAAGCCATTATCGCCCTCAAAGCCCAGTGGAACGCGTCCAAATGGCGTTGGGATGAAGAACGCTTCACCAGACGTTTGCGCGCCCACCAGAGCGAGGATCAGACAACAGACCACAAAGCCCCAGAAGAAAAACTTGAACACCGGACGGAAGCGACCGGAGCGAACCGGGGAGGTGTCCAGCCAAGGCAGCAGGAACAGCACGCCCAGAGAACCCGCCATTGCCAGCGCACCCAACTGTTTACCGGTGATCACCAAACCAAAGATGTTCAGATCCCAGGTGAAGACCTTCAAGATCGCGTAGAACGGCAGCAGATACCATTCCGGAACGATGTGCGAAGGCAGGTTGTAGTCGGTCGGCTGGTTGTTGATGGCCTCTGCCAGACGCTCCGGCGCCCACGCGACGACGGCGAGGTAGATCGTGAAGAACAGCGCCAGACCGAAAATGTCCTTGAACGTGTAGTACGGGTGGAAGGACACGGTGTCTTTCTTGGACTTCAGATCGATGCCGAGCGGGTTGTTGGAACCCACGGTCTGCAGCGTCAGAATGTGGAGAATGACCACGCCCGCCAGCACAAACGGCAGCAGGAAGTGCAGCGCGAAGAAGCGGTTCAGCAGCGCGTCGTCTACGTCTTCACCACCACGCAGCAGGATCAGAATATCGTCGCCGAGGATTGGAATGGCCGTAAAGACCTGCGTGATAACCTCAGCCGCAGCGAAGGACATGACACCCCAAACCAGGGAGTAACCGAGGAAGGCGATGCCCATCATCAGGATCAGAATGACACAGCCGAGGATCCACAGCACTTCGCGAGGTGCCTTGTAAGAACCATAGTAAAGGCCCCGGAACATGTGGAAAATAACAGCAATGAAGAAGAACGATGCACCAACCGAGTGCATGTACCGCAGGAACATCCCACCCTTCACGTCGCGCATGATGTGCTCAACCGAGCGGAACGCCTGATTGATGCCGTAGGTGTCTTCCTGCACGGATGGCTTGTAGTGCATGGCGAGGAACAAACCGGTGAGGATCATCACCACCAGCATGATGCCGGCGATGGAGCCGAAGTTCCACCAGTAGTTCAGGTTCTTGGGGTAAGCGTGTGCCGTCATGGAATGGTGCACAGCGCGGAAAACGGGGAGTCGTTCGTCAAGCCCTTTGAGGAAGGGGTTGGTGAACGGTGAGCGAGAGCCTGCCATCGGACCTAGACCTCCTTAAC
>JBMTIF010000071.1:0-8542 GCA_049437045.1 Alphaproteobacteria bacterium
TCCTCGATAAGCTTGATGAAGAACTGAAGCAGGTCATGGGGCTCTAAGCCTCTGCCTGTTGATTTTTAGCCTGCGAAAGGACCGCATCCATGCGCTTTTTGTTGACCATTCTCGTTGCAACCGCGCTGTCAGTCTTCATTCTGGTGTCAGGGTGCGGTCTGATTTCAGGCCTTGGCGATGATACGGAGGGCTCTAGTTCCTCCGATACGGCGGCTGACAGCTCCGCGGGCGATACATCGTTTCTATCTAGTTCAAACAACGACTTCCTGTCCGGTGCAGGATCAACAACAACGGAGGTTTCCGCTTTGGATCCCGAAAACACACTCGAAATTCAGCTCAAAGACGGCACGGTTGTCATCGAGCTTCTGCCTGACGTTGCTCCGCTGCACGTGGCCCGCCTCAAAGAACTGGCCCGTCAGGGGTTCTATGACGGCATCAAGTTTCACCGCGTGATCGACGGCTTTATGGCTCAGACCGGCGACCCGCTGGGTAATGGTACGGGGGGCTCCTCTCTGCCAGACCTGCCAGCTGAATTTTCTTCGGTGCCTTTCGAGCGCGGTACGGTTGGTATGGCCCGGTCTTCGAACCCGAACTCGGCTAACTCCCAGTTCTTCATCATGTTCGCTGAAGGCTCCTTCCTGAACGGTCAATACACGGTCTTTGGCCAAGTGCGCTCGGGTATGGAATTTGTCGACAACATCAAAAAGGGCGCGGGCCAGAATGGCACGTCCTTCTCCGGTGAGCCGGACGTGATGATTTCGATGAAAGTAGCTGCCGACAGCTAAGACCTGACCACAGTCAGTCCAAAAAATAGAAGCCGCGAGACTCTTTTCGATTCTCGCGGCTTCTTTATTGGGTGTAGAAGCGTAACTCTCTTACAGTGCCGTCACTGATTTTTGACGATAAACAGGAAAGTTCGCTTCATGATTCTCCGGCTTCTCGCGGCCAGCGCCGCTTCTCTCGCTTTGACCACAACGGCACTGGCGCAAACGGCACTGGTGGTTGTGGGTGAGGGTGTCGATGAGTCCTGCTCAGACCGTGTGACGCAGACCTTGCAAACGGTGGGTTACCAGACCAAGTCAGCCACCATTTCCCCTGCCCCAGCAGGGTTGGAGGTCAATTCAGCGCTGAAAGCTGCGATGGATGCCGTCGGTGAAGAGGTCAACGCCGTGATTTCCCTGAACCTCTCGCCAGCGACCTACAGCGAGATCAACGTCGCGGCCTACGGCAATATTGCCTGTGATGCGGCCTTCCAAAACGAAGGCGGCGAAGCAGTTTTGGCGCGCGCGCTGGAACTGGGACAGCCCATTGCCTTGCAAGCCGCCGTAATCCTCTACCCTGAAACAATGGCGGGTTCGATTGCCGTGGCCATGCTTTCAGGCTTCGAAAGCATTGCCAAGCCGTCCGTAGATCAAGTCGCGCAACAGGTTGATGTCGCGGGTGGCGACGCAGAAAAAACCATGGTGATCGACACCAAGTATGGTTACATCGCGGTCTCCTTGCGAGACGATCTGGCGCCCATGCATGCACAGCGGATGATGGAGCTGACCCGCGAGGGCTTTTATGACGGTGTGGTCTTTCACCGCGTGATCGACGGGTTCATGGCGCAGACCGGTGATCCGACCGGAACGGGCCGTGGTGGTTCCGAAAAACCGGATCTGAAGCCGGAATTCTCGGACCCCTCCGTCGCCAGCTTTACCCGCGGCACCGTTGGTATGGCGCGCTCACAGGATCCGGCATCTGCCAACTCCCAGTTCTTCATCATGTTTGATGATGGCGCTTTCCTTGACGGCCAGTACACCATCATCGGCGAAGTGCTGGTGGGTATGGACGCTGTGGATCAGATCAAGCGTGGCGCCCCCGGTTCGGGCACCGTAACGAACCCCGATCGCATGCAGCGGGTCTTTATGCTGTCGGATGAAATCTAGAACTTTGATCCCTGCCGGGATCGGTCTTGGACTGATCCTTGGCTTGGGCGCAGCAATAGGAGCAGGGGCGCAGGATTCGGGCGCCCCTTTGTTTGAGAATGGCCGGATGCTGCGGCCACTGGTGCAAGATGTCTTGCAGGGTTCTGTGCTGGTTGAGCGGTGTGAGCCCGACCCCAGTGACCTGCTGCGCATGAGCTGCCACTTTGAAGGCACCGGCCAGATCGTCGACGTACGAATGAACGGCTTACTGGCCCGTTTGCAGGGTCTGGAGGTCGATCCCCGTGCGGAAATCCTCGAATTCGCCAATGGTGTGCTGGTACAGGGCGATCCCGATCGGATCTTTCCGGAACGGTCACAGCTTCGTCCAATCGTGCGCGCGCGCAGTGATGTTGAGAGGGCCAGCGATGAGGAGCGGTTGCCGTCTGAAGCGCTGTTCACCGTTGTTGGCTTTCCCGAAGCTGTTGCCTTTGCTGTGCGTGATGATGCCGACACGGTTCATCTGATCAAAAGCGCGGATGACCCGGCGTTGGGGTACGCAGATTTTTCGCAAGTGATGGAGCGTGCCAAGTCCAACGCGCCCTGGATCCGGCAGGGATTGGCGCATTTGCAGTGCGGAGGCCTGTCCGAGCCGCGCTATTGCCGCGTGGAGGTCGATCAATTTTACGAGTCATCGCTGGTGCTTGATGCCAGGTTCACCCAGTGGCTGGCAACGCAGGTCGGCGAACCATCGTTGATCGCTGTTCCGGCGCGCGATGAAGTATTGATTGCACCCTTGAGCAATCGTCAGGCGCTGGAGGATCTGGAAGCGCGTCTCAAGTACTATCGACCCTTTGCCATCACGCACAAAACGGCGTTCTGGACTGGCTTACCGCGTTCTCCGCTGGAGCCAGTGGAGACGTGGTCTTTGCGAGGTGGGTTATGGCTGCCCGCTCGCGCGGTGGTGCGCAAGGTCAATGGCGAAGTACTGACTTTTAGCCTCTAGGCTTCAAACAGCCGGGTCCGTGCCGTGTCGAATACATGGCCTGAGGAGGCAATCCATAGTGGTCCAACGCGGTTGGTTGGTCGGTACGCTTCGCCGCCGATAACGGCAAGCCCGCCGGCTTCTTCGACTATCAGCGAACCCGGAGCATGGTCCCAGGGGTGCAGACTGCCAAAAACCGCAAAGTGGTCGCGACCCTCGGCAATCCGCAAGTACTCCTCACCCGCGCAGCCAATGGCCTGAATCCGGCGCATTTTCTTGGCGTTCTTGCGGGCCAGCGCGCGGTGTTCTTCGGACAGGTACTTGAAGGACACAAAGCCGTTCATCTCGGTCACGGCCAGCGGTCGTGCGACATGAAGGGGGCGGTTGTTGCCAGTATTGGTCTCGAACAGCCGTACGCCTTCGTCACGGAAGGCCACAACCATCTCGCTATCGATGGGTCGCCAGATCCAGGCGGCTACAGTGATCCCGCGCAGGGCCAAAGCGACCATGACGCAAAACGGGGTTTGGCCATTGGCAAAATTCCGCGTGCCGTCGACCGGGTCAACGATCCAGACCGGTGCCTCCCCTTCGATGGCTTGGAGGACCGCAGGGTTGGCGGAGACGGATTCTTCACCGACAACGCAGGAGCCGGGCAAGATTTTTGTCAGCGCGTCGGTAAGCAGCGCTTCGGCCTCACGGTCGGCGATGGTCACCAGGTCGCTGGGGCTGGTTTTGCTGCTGATCTCCCCTTCAGCGAGGTTCTGAAAGCGCGGCAGTACCGCGCTCTCAGCAGCCGCGATGATGGCGTCGTAAACCGCATCGCGCTGATTGTCGCTAAGCAGAGTCATTCGGTGGCTTAGCCCGCGCTTGCGATCAGGTCGCGCATGGCGGCAAGGCCGTCTTCGGCTTTGCTGATATCCGGACCACCCGCTTGCGCCATGTCCGGCCGGCCACCGCCACCCTTGCCGCCAACGGCTGCCGAAGCGGCGCGGACCAGCGCAACAGCGTCGAAGCGGTCCTTATGCTCAGCGCCGACAGCGGCGACGATGGACGCTTTGCCACCCTCTGTGCCGATCAGCGCAACCACGCCGGAACCCATTTGACCCATGAACTCATCAGCCAAGCCTTTGAGATCTTTTGCCGGGACGTCTTCGACGATGCGGGCGATGACCGGGGTGCCGGCAATATCTTCTGGGCCAACGGCACCGCCGCCGCCAGAACCGGCCGCTGCCAGCTTTTTACGGACTTCGGCCAGCTCTTTTTCGAGCTGCCGACGCTCTGTGCTCAAGGCTTCAACGCGCTCGGCAAGGGTTGCTGGAGCGGTCTTGAGAACCGCCGCCGCCGCTTCCAGTTGCGCGTCGCGGGCGCGGACGTACTCAAGCGCCGCTAGACCGGTGACGGCTTCAATCCGGCGAACGCCTGACGATGGCCCCTCCTCGCGGACAATGCGCAGCAGGCCAATGTCACCTGTGTTGGCCACGTGCGTGCCGCCGCACAGTTCCATGGAGTAGATTTCGTTCGACGCGGGATCGGTTGTGCCCATAGTCACCACGCGAACCTCGTCACCATACTTTTCCCCGAACAGAGCGGTTGCCCCGGCCTCGATGGCTTCGTCGGGCGACATAACCTTGGTCTGAACCGGGGTGTTGGCGAGGATTTCCTCGTTCACGGCAACTTCGATGTCGGCCAGCTCGTCTGCGCCGACTTGGGCTGTGTGGGAAAAGTCGAAGCGCAGGCGGTCAGAGGCCACCAGCGAGCCCTTCTGTGCAACGTGTTCGCCCAAGCGCTGGCGCAGGGCTTCGTGCAGCAGGTGCGTGGCGGAGTGGTGCCCCTGCAACGCGGCACGGCGGGTGGCGTCGACGCTAAAGGCAACGGCGTCGCCAAGCTTGAGGCTGCCTTCATCAACGCGGATTTCGTGGACCCACATGTCGCTGACACGCTTTTGCGTATCAAGCACAGTCGCACGGGCACCGCCTTCGGTTGTGATAGTGCCTTGGTCGCCCTGCTGGCCCCCGCTTTCGGCGTAGAATGGGGTCTGGTTGGCAATCAGGTAGCCGGTGTCGCCAGCCTTGATTTCCTCGGATTGCTGATCGCCGGTGGCCAGGGCCAGTACCACGCCTTCGGCGCTCAAGGTGTCGTAGCCAAGGAACTCAGACGCTGGCACGGCTTCGCGGATGCTGAACCACAGCTTGTCGGTGGACGCGTCGCCAGATCCCTTCCAAGAGGCGCGAGCCGCGGCGCGCTGGACTTCCAACGCAGCGTCATAGCCTGCCTGATCCACTTCGCGGCCCTGACCGCGCAAAATGTCAGCGGTCAGGTCAAGCGGGAAGCCAAAGGTATCATAGAGGCGGAAAGCCACGTCACCGGGCAGGGCCTCGCCCTCACCCAATCGATCGGTTTCATCGCCCAGCAGCTTCAGCCCGCGGTCGAGGGTTTCCTTGAACCGGGTTTCTTCCAGACGCAGGATTTCAGTAATCGACGCCTCGGCGCGTTTAAGTTCGGTGAAGTGCTCACCCATAGCGTCGACCAGCGTCGGCACAAGGCGGTGCATCAACGGGTCTTTATTGCCGATTTTGTGGGCGTGGCGCATGCCGCGGCGCATGATCCGGCGAAGTACGTACCCGCGACCTTCATTGGACGGCTGGACACCATCCGCCACCAGGAACGCAGCCGAGCGCAGGTGGTCGGCGATGACGCGGTGAGACACGTTGTTGTCCCCGTCCGGGTCGTCGTTGGAGGCGTGAGCAGAGGCTTCGATCAGCTTGCGCAGCAGATCGACGTCGTAGTTGTCGTGCTTGCCCTGCAAAATCGCGGAGACCCGCTCCAATCCCATGCCCGTGTCGATCGATGGCCGGGGCAGCGGGATCATTTCCGCGTCCTTCTCCGGCTTGTCGAACTGCATGAAGACGAGGTTCCAGATCTCAATGAAGCGGTCGCCATCTTCTTCCGGAGAACCCGGAGGGCCACCCCAGATGTGGTCGCCATGATCGTAGAAGATTTCCGAGCAAGGACCACAAGGGCCGGTATCGCCCATGGACCAGAAGTTGTCCGAGGTGGGAATACGGATGATCCGGTCTTCGCCCAGACCCGCGATCTTCTTCCAGAGGTCAACGGCCTCGTCGTCGGTGTGGTAGACGGTGACGAGCAGTTTTTCCTGCGGCAGGCCGTATTCCTTGGTGATCAGGTTCCACGCGTACTCAATGGCGTTCTCTTTGAAATAATCACCAAAGGAGAAGTTGCCGAGCATCTCGAAGAACGTGTGGTGACGGGCTGTGTAGCCAACGTTCTCCAGATCGTTGTGCTTACCGCCTGCACGTACACACTTTTGAGAGGTGACGGCGCGGTTATAGGGCCGGTGCTCCTGTCCCAGAAAGACGTTCTTGAACTGCACCATGCCTGCGTTGGTGAACATCAGGGTGGGGTCATTGCGTGGGACCAGCGGTGAGCTGTCTACGATCTCATGACCATTGTCCTTGAAGTAGTTCAGGAAGGTCGAACGGATCTCGTTTGCCGATGCCATTTAAGGCTCCCTCATTCTTCGTGCGTGCGGTCTGGCCGCTCAGAAAATTAGAGGTTCAGCATTACGCAGGCGCGGCACTTAAGTCCACGTCGGCAAAGTCGGTGCGCTCATGCACTGAGCGCACCTTAGGAAAGGGTTATGAGACCGCGGAGATGCGACGGCCTAGCTGTCGTCGCCATCCTGATCGCCGGGGCCATCCAGCATGGCATCAGCAATCAGACCGTGGTTTGCCAGAATCTTGGTTTTGATTTCGTTGGCAATGTCTTCGTTTTCCGTGAGGAACGTCTTGGCATTTTCGCGGCCCTGACCAATGCGCTGGTCACCGTAGGAGAACCAGGAGCCGGATTTGTCAATCACGCCACCAGCGACGCCCAGGTCGAGCAGCTCACCGGATTTGGAGATGCCTTCCCCATACATGATGTCGACTTCGATCTGGCGGAAAGGCGGTGCAAGCTTGTTCTTGACCACTTTGATCCGGGTCTGGTTGCCGACCACCTCGTCGCGGTCCATGACCGCCCCAATGCGTCGAATGTCCAGCCGCTGGGAAGCGTAAAACTTTAGCGCGTTTCCGCCCGTTGTTGTTTCCGGCGAGCCGAACATGACGCCAATCTTCATCCGCAGCTGGTTGATGAAGATCACCATAGTATTGGACTTGGCAATCGAACCCGTCAGCTTGCGCAGGGCCTGGCTCATCAGTCGTGCTTGCAGGCCCGGCTGGCTGTCGCCCATGTCGCCTTCCAGTTCGGCGCGCGGGACCAGGGCTGCCACCGAGTCCACGACCAGCACATCGACAGCGCCGGAGCGGACGAGCGTATCCGTGATTTCCAGCGACTGCTCACCCGTGTCTGGCTGAGAGATCAGCAAGTTGTCGATATCAACACCCAGTTTGCGCGCATAGACCGGGTCCAGCGCGTGCTCGGCATCAACAAAGGCACAGACCCCGCCGACCTTTTGCGCTTCTGCGATACAGTGCAGCGACAAGGTGGTTTTACCGGAGGATTCAGGACCGTAAATCTCGATGACACGGCCACGCGGGAAGCCGCCGATGCCCAGAGCAATGTCCAGGGACAGGGAGCCGGTTGAGATGGTTTCAATATCCACCTTCTCCCGTGATCCGAGTTTCATGATGGCGCCTTTGCCGAAGGAGCGTTCGATCTGCGAAATCGCTGCGTCGAGGGCTTTGTCTTTATCGCTGTTGTTCAAGGACGTGTCACTCACGAGTTGGAGTTTGTTCGAAGCCATTGGCTGTACTCCCTATGCGGAATGGGTGAAGTAAATGCAATAATTATGCGTTTGGACTTGGTTTGTTCCTGTTCATGACATAAGAACAAGAAAAGAACAAGAGTGAACAAAAAGAAATCTCGATAGAAAACAAAAAAGGGAGCCGGCGGCTCCCTCTGGTGTTTGACTGTCGTGATGTTTGCAGCAGACGGTCAGGTCATGCGGCGCTCGTCGCGGTGCAGCTTTTCAGCGCGCTCGTGGCGTTCTTGTGCATCGATGGTCATGGTGGCGATGGGGCGGGCCTCCAAACGGCGCAGACCAATGGGCTCTCCGGTTTCCTCGCAGTAGCCGTACTCATCCGCTTCGATCCGTGCGATCGCCTGGTCAATCTTGCTAATGAGCTTCCGCGCCCGATCACGCGCCCGCAGTTCGAAAGCATGATCCGTTTCCATCGACGCCCGCTCAACGGCTTCTGGCGTGGACAAAGACTGCTCCTGCAGTGCGGCGAGCGTATCTTCGCTTTCGTTCAGCAGGTCAGCTTTCCACTGCACCAGTTTCTGCCTGAAATAGGCCAACTGCAGGGCACTCATGTAAGGCTCTTTGTCAGAAGGCCGGTAATCAGGTGGCAAAATTGGCAAATCCATACAAAGTCCCCCGTGCTGCTTTGCCCGTTACCATATATTCATTTTTGTTAAGGCATGGGGCATTTACGCCTCTCATGTGACAACTGCAAGTGCAGCGTGCTGGCATTGGGCGAAAGAACGCACCTTGTCTTTGGCTGATCCGGTTGCATTTCCACAACTTCGGCAGCTTCACAGCGCATGAATCGACGATAATAAACAAAATAAAACAATTAGAATCAATGTGTTAAAACAATTTTTTAAATTAACACTTGCGTTTTATTCTGCCTCT
>JBMTIF010000072.1:0-8361 GCA_049437045.1 Alphaproteobacteria bacterium
GCAATCTTTATCGCTCTGCAGTTCCACAACAAGTCTTCCGACAGCGGCAGTGCCCAATACAAGTGAACCTGCGCCCCATGAACCGACGCTTCCATCCCCGCCCGCTGCTCTACCTGCTTGCTTTGCCGTGCTTTGTGCTGCTGTGCGGCTTGGGGGTTTGGCAGTTACAGCGTTTGGCGTGGAAGCAATCTCTGCTCGCCAACATGCAGGCGCTCAGCGCCACAGCGCCGGTTGAAACGAACACCAGCCACCCGCTCTTTGGCCTCGAAGATCACTATCCGGTTGTTCTCACCGGCACGCTTGACCTTGCCAAGGCGATTGGATTTTTTGGCAAGACACTCAATGGCCGTGCGGGTGAAGATTTCTACGCGCCATTGACCCTCGATGATGCGCAGATTGTATGGGTGAAGCTGGGCTTTGCCACGGCCTATGAGACCGCAAATGCACCCGCGGCATTCGGTGAGTTGCCGCGCGGACAGGTTTACGCTGGCGGTTGGCGCGGACACCCGTCTTTCAATCCCGGGAATGAACCCGAGCGTGGTCTTTGGGCTGTTGCTGATCCGGCTGCTCTGTCTGCGCACGTTGACCTCGACCCGGAGTTTACGGTTCCCATGCTGGTCGAACTGACCGAATCTTTGGGGGAGCGCAGCCCCTTTACCCCGACACCCACCAACAACGCCCTCCGCAATCCGCATTTGAGCTACGCCATGCAGTGGTTCAGCTTCGCGTTCTTGCTGGTCCTGTTCGTAGGGCTGTTGAGTTTTCCGAAACGAGGAGATGACGCATGACCAGTTACGCCGCGATGGAAGCACTGAATGCCAAGGCTGGAACGCTCGCGGAAGCCTTGTCCATCCTATATTGGGATCAGCAGTCGATGATGCCGGCCGGGGGTGGTCCCAGCCGTTCTGACCAGACCGCGTTGCTCGAAACCATGGTTCACGACATCACCGCAGGCTTGGAACTGGGCGAAGCCATTGAGGCTGCGGACGGCGACAACGCGCTGGATGCGTGGCAGCGGGCCAATGTTGAAGAAACCAAGCGACAGTATATCCGCGCGACAGCCATTCCCTCTGACTTGGTCGCAGCCAAGTCCAAGGCCGAGAGCCACGCACTTGCCATTTGGCAGGAAGCGCGCCCGAACAATGATTTTGCCGCAGCGCTCCCGGCTCTGCGTGACTGTTTCAATCTCGCCAAACAGGCCGGACAGGCCATCGCGGACAAAACGGGTCAACCACTCTACGAAGCTATGATTGATGGCTTTGAGCCCGGACTGACCGTTGCCCAGATTGATGCGGTTTTTGACGACTACGCAGCCTTTCTGCCAGACTTTCTGGACGACGTGCTTGCTGCTCAGGCGCAACGCGGGGAACCCTTGCCGCTGGATGGGCCCTTTGATGTTCCCACGCAGCGCCAGGTCTTTCAGGACATCATGAAGTCCGTTGGTTTCAATTTTGATCATGGCCGTCTGGACACCTCCGCGCACCCCTTTTGCGGTGGCACCCCGAACGATGTGCGCATGACAACGCGCTATCGTGATGAAGACTTCATGGACGCAATGATGGGCGTTCTGCACGAAACCGGCCATGCGCTTTATGAGCAAGGCCTGCCCAAGGACTACGCCCGCCAGCCCGTTGGTTTGGCGCGTGGGATGGTCCTGCACGAAAGCCAGTCGTTGACCATTGAAATGCAGGTCGTACGCAGCCGCGCTTTCATGAATTATGCAGCCCCAATGCTGGCCAAGGCTTTCGGTAAGTCAGGCCCGGCATGGACGGGTGAGAATCTTTCTCGCCATGCTGCTCGCGTTGCCCGCTCCTTTATCCGTGTCGAAGCGGATGAAGTGACCTACCCGGCGCATGTCATCCTGCGTTACCGGCTGGAAAAGGCCATGCTTTCCGGGGATCTGGATCTTGCTGATCTGCCGCAGGCCTGGGGTGATGGTCTAGAGGCACTTTTGGGCATTCGACCGGCGAACGACCGCGAAGGTTGCTTGCAGGACATTCACTGGTACTCCGGTGCCTTTGGCTACTTCCCGACCTACAGCCTTGGCGCCATGTGCGCGGCTCAGGTGTTTGGCGCGGCGCGTGACCATCTGGGCGATGTAGAAGCGCAGATCGAGCGCGGTGAGTTCGCGCCTTTGGTCCAGTGGTTGCGCGAAAACGTCCACGGCAAGGCTTCTTCAGGATCGACGGAAGAGATTTTGACTGCCGCGACCGGCTCTGGCCTCCGCGCTGACGCGTTCAAAGCGCATTTGCGCAAGCGTTACCTCGGCAGCTAGTCTGCGCTCACACCAACGCCTGAAACGGACCCCGATCATGCAGTACATCTCCACGCGCGGCGAAGCGCCGAAGCTGGGTTTTGACGACGTTCTCCTCGCTGGACTGGCCACAGATGGCGGCCTGTACGTGCCGGAAAGCTGGCCACAGGTCGACGCGGATACCATGCGTCGCTGGCGGGGGTTGTCCTATCAGGAACTGGCGGTTGAGGTCATGTTGCCATTCGTCGAGCAAAGCATCCCTCGCGATGACTTTGCGATGCTGGTGAACAAGGCTTATTCATCCTTCCAACACAGTGCTGTGACTCCGATGAAGCAGCTCGACACAAATGTTTATCTTCTGGAGCTGTTTCACGGACCGACACTGGCCTTCAAAGATTGCGCGTTGCAGCTGCTTGGTCATCTGTTCGACTACGTGCTGGAACGTCGGGACGAGCGGGTGACGATTGTCGGTGCAACATCGGGTGATACGGGTTCAGCCGCCATCGAAGCCATCAAAGGCCGCAAGCGCGCTGACATCTTTATCCTGTTCCCCGAAGGCCGCGTTAGCCCGGTTCAGCAGCGACAGATGACCACCGTGGATGCGGAAAACGTCCACGCGCTGGCTATCGAAGGCACCTTTGACGATTGTCAGGACTTGGTGAAAGCCATGTTTGCTGATGCTGATTTCCGGGGTGAGGTAGGTCTGTCTGCCGTCAACTCGATCAACTGGGCGCGGATCATGGCGCAGATCGTATACTACTTCTGGGCCGCCCTGCGTCTGGGCGGACCGGATCGGGAGATCGACTTCTGCGTACCTACCGGCAACTTCGGCAACGTGTTTGCGGGCTATGCAGCCAAGCAAATGGGTCTGCCTATCGGTCAGCTTATGGTCGGGTCCAACCGAAATGACATTCTGACGCGCTTCTTTGAAAAGGACGACATGTCGATTCAGGGTGTCGAGCCAAGCCTCAGTCCTTCGATGGACATCCAGATTTCTTCGAACTTCGAGCGCTACCTTTTCGACCTGCTGGATCGCAGCGGTGCGGCAACGGCGAAGACCATGATCGATTTTCGCTCAACGGGCCGCATGAACGTTGGCCAGGGCGGTTGGGAACAGGCAAAGCGTGATTTCCACGCATTCTCCCTGAACGACCCCGCTTGTCTGGACGCTATGCGCAAATGGTTCTCAAATACGGGCGAGGTTCTCGATCCCCACACCGTAATCGGGGTTGAACATGCCGCCCAGTTTGGGCGCGTTGGGGTTCCAGCAGTGGCCTTGGCCACAGCGCACCCGGCGAAGTTTCCAGCAGCAGTCGAGCAGGCCTTGGACCTCACGCCAGATTTGCCGGCACACCTGAGCGATCTCTACGAACGATCTGAACGCTTCACCTCGCTGCCAAACCAGTTAAAAGAGGTGCAGCAGCACGTGCGTTCACACCGGAGCACCACCTGATGTCTTCGGTTTCTGCGCGGTGTGTAGGGAGGTTTCTTGAGCGTTAAAATCAGCCAACTCGACAACGGCTTACAGGTCGTTACCGACCCCATGGATAGTGTAGAGTCCACGGCTCTGGGCCTTTGGTTCAAAGTTGGTGCGCGCTATGAAACCGCCGAACTCAGCGGCATGGCCCATTTCATTGAACATATGTTGTTCAAAGGGACCGAACGGCGTTCATCGTTTTCCATCAGTGAAGAAATAGAGGCCACGGGCGGCTATCTGAACGCCTATACCAGCCGCGAAAACACGGCTTTTTATGCTCGCATGCTCGCGCAGGATACCGAGCTGTGCATGGATGTGCTCGCCGATATTCTTCAGCACTCGCGTTTCGACGAAACTGACATTCGACGGGAACAGACGGTAATCAGCCAGGAAATTGCTCAGGCGGACGACGCACCCGATGACGTGGTTTTCACAGATTTTCAATCCCAGGCCTTTGCCGGGCAGGGGCTGGGTCAGTCGGTTCTCGGGTCACAGCAGACCTTGAGCAAGATCAATCGTGACAACGCGATGGAGTTCTGGCGCTACCACTACCGCCCGGACAAGGCGATATTGGTGGCCAGCGGTGGGGTTGATCACGATGCTTTCGTAAAGATGGCTGAACGCCTGTTCTGGCCTGATCGGGGAGAACGCGGTCCGCGGGAGATGCCGACCCCAGCACGCTACACTGGTGGTGTGACCCTCAAAAACCGGACGCTGGAGCAGGTTCATACCGTTCTGGGCTTTGAAGGCGCTCCCGTCACCGATCCGCGTTATTTTGCCAGCGCAGTGCTCTCGACACTGCTTGGCGGCGGTTCATCCTCGCGCCTGTTTCAGGAAATCCGCGAAAAGCGGGGTTTGGCTTATCACGTGGGGGCACACACGTCGGGCTATGCGGATACTGGGCTGTTCTCGGTTTATGCCGGAACTGCACCAGAGACCGAAGCAGAGCTGCTGTCCGTGCTGATCGATGAATTCAAGCGCCTTGTCGATACCAAGGTGCCGGAACTGGAACTTGAGCGCGCGCGCGCGCAAATCCGGGCATCCGTGCTTATGGGCCGTGAAAGCACATCCAGCCGTGCTGAAGACGCAGCGCAGCAGATGTTGGTCTACGGCATTCCGCGCACGGTCAGCGACCTGATCGGTCAGTTGGATGCGGTGGATGCCGATGCCATTCAACGCGAAGCTGAGCTGATGCTGAAAAGCCCCGTGACCTTGTCTGCTGTCGGGCCGCTGTCTGATGCCGATGCGCTCTATGACATCAACCAGCAGCTCCACTAGTTACGCTGGTTAACTGTCGCGCAGGATAACAGCCTGTGCGCAGACGGTTTTGCCATCGACAGAAGTCACGCTGGGATCACCGTAAAGCATATATCCGTCTTCCAGCGCCTTTGACACTTTTTCACAGAACTCGCGCGTGTCGGGACCGGTCAACAGGCGGTAGGCCAGTTTCGGCTTAGCGGCGGTTTCTTCGGTTACTGGCATGATGGTTTCGATGCGGTACTGGGCTGTAGCGTCATCGACGGTAGACCAAGCCATTTCCTGCCACTTGGATTCAGCCTCGGCGTAGCTGGAAAACGGACCATAACGCTCCGGCACGCCGGCCCATTCCTTGAAGGACGTGTCTTTGAACGTTCCCCCGATGACCCAGAAGGAGCCCGCAGCGCCAACCTCGACGTTTTCTTCTTCGATATGAAAATGGGCGTTGCAGTCATCGACTGTTTCCCACGCCAGTCGCTGCCATTCCTTGAGCGCCTTGTCATAGTCGTCAAATGGACCTTCGCGGACTTCGGTGGTGCCTTCTGCGAGGTTCTTGAAGGCGGTCGATTCATACTCGCCGCCTACGACCCAGAATTGACGCATGGTTCTAGTCTCAACAGTTTATTGATGTTGGACAGAGGTTTAGCGGGGGCAGGGCCGGATGTCATCGGCCAAGCTGGTAAGTCAGGCGTGACCACCGATGGAGGCAAGCTGACCAGGGTCGATCCCCAGCTTATTGATCGCCTGTTTCCATGCCGGCTCATTCTCGGACACGAAAATCAGTTCGTGATCAGGCTCAATGCTGATCCAGGCATTAGCCTCAAGCTCCTGTTCCAACTGTCCGGGTGACCATTGGGAACAGCCCAAAGCAATCAGATAGTTTTCTGGCCCGATCCCCTCGGCAATATCGCGCAGGATTTCAACAGCAGTGGTCAGACAGACGTCGTCGGTGACTTTGATGGTGGTGTCGTGAGTGTAATCCGGGGAATGCAGGACAAAGCCGCGCTGTTCCTGCACTGGTCCGCCCCGCGTCACCCGGCCCCGTGGCGGCACCAAAGCGTCAATGGACAGATTTTCCAGAACTTCAGTGAAGGTCAGGCCATGATGAACGTGGTTTACAACAACGCCCATCGCACCATCTTCGCCATGCAAACACATGTAAATCACCGATTTCTCGAAAAGAGGATCACCCACATGCGGTGTTGCGACGAGCAACTTACCCTGCAACCCATAGGGTGTGTTGGTGATCGAAAACTCAGGCTCGGTCGTGAATTCTTCCATGTCTCTAAGACTAGGGGACCATCAGCGGGTGTAAAGACGCAAAAGGGTGGCAAAGTGTTTCACAACCTTTCACACCTGTGGATGGTCACAATACACGCAATGTTCAGACGGACGTGATGCGACAGGAGCGCGAAAATTGCTTAAGGGATGGATCAGAGACGACCATTGAGCCCTTTGACGGGTTTTCCATGCAACGCCTTCATTTCGGCAGGGGATTTATGACCACACTTCAGCGTATCTGGCTCGGCCTCATCACGACCGCCATGCTTGCCTTCGGTGCACCAGTCACCACTGCCAATGCCGACGCCTCGTTCTGGATGCAAGGCGTGCAGTCCGAAGTTCGGGTGATCTCGCCGTTCACGGCAACCGGTGAGGACCAGACAACGATACCGCTGGGGCTTGAGTTCAAGATGAATGATGGCTGGCACATCTATTGGCGGAATCCGGGCGAGGCGGGCCTGCCGCCAGAGTTGGACCACGGGCAATCACTGAACGTAAAAGACGTCGCCTTTAACTGGCCCGTCCCCGTGCGCGATGTGCAGTACGGCATCGAAACCTTTGTCTACAAAGACACGGTGGTCCTTCCTTTGGAAGTCACGTTGGAAGAGCCCGGACAGCCCTTGGATTTGCGCGGACGGGTCGATTTTCTGATTTGTGCCGAAGTTTGTATCCCGGATGCAGTCGATGTTGCCTTCAGCCTGCCCGGTGGCCCGGCCCAAGTCGCAGTTGATGAAGCGGCAGTGCTCAATACTTTTGAGACCCGCGTGCCGACGGAAAATGGCGGAGCGGTCGGTTTAACGGTTGAGAGCATCCTATTCGAACCCGGCACGGACCCCGACAATTCAGCAGTAATTGGTCATCTGATCACCGACCTCAGCTCGATTTTTTCCATGGAAGCGCCCGATGTCTTTGCCGAAGTTCCCGAAGGCTACTTTGTGCGGCAACCGACGGTTACCTTATCCGAAGACGCCATGACGGCCACCATCCGATCGCCGGTATTCCGGGAAAACTGGGCGACTGAAACCCCGGAAACGGCATCATTCAAAATCACAGTTGCGGACGGTATTCGAGGCATTGAGCTGCAGCCGTTTAACCTGCTGGACGGTTTTAACGCGGACCGTGTGACTGCTACTGGTGGCTTGAGCGCCGCAGCTACGCCGCCGCTGGATATCTCGCTAGCCAACCTGCTGCTCATGCTGGTTCTGGCGGTCATTGGCGGGTTTATCCTGAACTTCATGCCCTGCGTTCTGCCGGTTCTGTCGCTCAAGATGTTTTCCGTTGTTTCTCACGGCGGGCAGGCTGATGCGAAAATCCGTCTGTCCTTTGCGGCCACAGCAGCAGGAATTCTGGTCAGCTTTCTGGCTCTTGCGCTGATTTTTGCCGGTCTGAAACTGGCTGGCGCATCGTTCGGGTGGGGCGTTCAATTCACGCAGCCTGTGTTCATTCTGGTGCTGCTGGTGGTCCTGTTGGGCTTTGCCTTGAACCTGTTTGGCCTGTTTGAAATTCCGAACATTCCCGGTTTGGGCGGTCTGGGCGCGAACCAGCGTGGTTTTCTGGGTGACTTTACCTCTGGCGTTCTTGCGACGTTGCTGGCGACACCTTGTTCGGCACCATTCCTCGGCACGGCCATCGGTTTCGCGCTGGCTGCGCCTGTTATGATCCTGATCCTGATTTTCATGTTTGTCGGTGTCGGTCTGGCGCTTCCTTACTTCGCCGTCATTGCCTTCCCCAAGCTGGCTGCCGTGATGCCTAAGCCGGGCCGCTGGATGCTTCGTCTTCGGCAGGTGCTGGGTCTGGCGTTGGTGCTGACGGCGGTTTGGTTGCTTGGCGTGTTGCTCAAGCAGTGGGGCGTAACGTCTGACTGGCGCTGGCTTGCAGCGCTTGGTGCAGGCGCTGCTTTCGCAGGTGGCGCTTATTTCTCCAAATGGCGTTCGGTTGGGATTGGGACCGCTGCGGCGCTTGTCCCACTCGCCGCCGTGATCATTGCAAGTCCACAGGCCGCTGTGAGCAAAGACGCGATTTTCCAGCCATTCAGCGAAGCGGCCCTTCAGGCAGCGTTGGATGACGGAAAAACGGTTTTTGTCGACGTCAC
>JBMTIF010000073.1:0-8257 GCA_049437045.1 Alphaproteobacteria bacterium
TCCGGCAATCGACGCGGACCCATAGCTCAGCTGGATAGAGCGCCTGACTACGAATCAGGAGGTCGGGAGTTCGAATCTTCCTGGGTCCGCCATCGTCGAAACCTTCCGTACATTGACCAAAAGAACCGCGTCGGCGGGTTTTTCGCCTCGAAAGCCTTTTGGTTGTCGATTCCGAAACTCGTTCGAGCCTTGACGAAATCAAGTGTGATGCTTGAGATTCTTCCGCGTAAAACAAAACCCGAGAGCCCGCGAGCGCTCGCCTTGATTTGTGGGCGATGACAGGCAGGGCGGAAGGTGCATCATGGTTCGACTCTTTCCGATTGTATTCGCAGCTGCTGGACTGCTGATTATGCCATTCACAGCCAAGGCTGAGCTTAGTCCTATGGAACTGGGGCGCGCGCACAGTCAGTGTCATGCACTGCGCTTGCTGTTGCCCAGCGCCGGGATGGACCATGTCGCCTTTCTAGAGCGGCACAAGCGCGGCCATTTCCTCGCCCTGTCCCCGATCTTTGGGGCCTATAAAGCAGAAATCGATGCGAACTATGAGCTGGGTTATGCGCTCGCTGCCGAAGGGCGGGTGGCGCAAAATCAGTTGTTCAGAGCCTATTGCGAGAAAAGTCAGGGCCACAGTCCAAGCGCGGACGATCAAAGCCCCTTCAGGCAATGCGTGAATGCCCTGCGGCTGGTGGTTTTTGAACCAGCTCGAATCACCGACGCTTTCCAAGTTTTCGCCGCAGAAACTTATGAAGAAAAAGCCTGTCTGAGCCTGCCTGTACCCATTCAGTAATTTAATCGGAGAACAATTACACTTTAACGACTAGTAATTTGTGATTTTGATGATAATCAATGACTGCTAACGCGGTCAAAATTGCAGCTCTAATTAATGACAAATATCCTTTTCAATTTGGTTTTGTTCTGGGCATCGCTCAATACAGTGTTCCCATTGAATTACGTCTTGGAAAAACTTGGCGACTTGGGTTTTGGCTGGCTGTCGGTTCTCGAGCTTATCTACGTTTCTCTCGTGGAATATTTTGCGATCCACTTGATCACGGGTTTTTTCATTGTTGTTCTGGGGCTTTTGAATCGCTTCACCCTCCCTCGCATGCTGGTCTGCTGCGTGGTTCTGAGTGTTCTGGTTGTTGCCAATCGTCTTCTGGCCTGCTCAGTACAAGGCAGCCCAGAGCCCTTTGAAGCGCTCTATCTGGGAGAGGGGTTCGACCCATCGCTCTGCTTGTATTACGCCAGCCTCAACTTCCTGACCGCGTTTATCAAGGCGTTCTACTTCGTTGGCATGTTTGGCCTGCTGCGCTGGATCGCGAACCGGGTGACAGGCTCGCGGTTCATGCCGAATTACAAAGAGTCCTGAACCATCGCCTATAGCTTGGTGAAGTTGATTTTCACCACCCCAATGACCGCAGGTCCGACCTTGACGTCCGCCTGGTTGAGCAATGTGCGCTCGTCTTGCAAGAACAGGACGTCATCAAAGGTCACCCGCTGGGTGCGGTCACCCAAATCCAGATCGACATCATAGGTCCAGGTTAGCGTGGCACCGTTTACCTCGCCCCGCGCTTCACCAATCACATCGTCGGCGCGGCCAACATAGGTGTTGGGGCCTGTTTTGGTGATGTACCAGATCCGGCGCTGCTTGCGACCATCAGCGTAGGTGAAATCCTCATCCAGTGTCAGAACCGTTCCGTCCCCCGTCCCTTCGACATCGACAACGAAACTGTCGCCAACGTTACCGAAAAAGTCGATGAACACGCCATCAGCCCGGGTTGAGCCCTCGAAGTACTCTTCGAGCACCAGCGGAACCCCTTCGCCTTTAAAAGCCGGCGGTAGAGCATTCCCGCATGAGGTGAGAACAAGCACCAATGGAAGGGTCAGAAGACGGAAAACACGGTTGGTGGACATGGGGCGCACTTTCAAAGGCGGAAGTTTGTCTGCCCCCAAAATTTAGGCCTTTGCGCTGGTTTTCAAGGCTCCCGCGACGGGTTGTCTGCTTCGAGCATGAGCAACCAGGCCTGCAGCTGCGCTTCAGACAGGTTACCGATCCGATCCGCCAGAGCATGAGCAAAGCGCGTGTGGGTCGCCGACAAACCCCGCGTGGAAATCTTTACGACCGGGTGCGATGCCTGAGCCAGTTCTGCCAAAGCGTCTGCTTCGTCCCAGATGATGCCAAAGGTCTGGCAAACGGCGTGAAGCAGTCGCCGGGAGGGCTTGCCCCGCTGTCCGTTCTCAAGCGCACTGAGGTAGGCCGCAGAAACACCAAGCTTGTCGGCCATCTTCTTCTGCGTCCAGCCGCGCTGCTCCCGCAGCTCCACCAGTTTTTCACCAAAGGGTGTCACGCCTAGTCTCGCACCTTTTTGATGTACACGTAGAAAGCCCCCTGTCCGCCGTGGCGGGGTTGGGCATAATCATAGGCCACAATTTTGGACCGGAGCGGGTCAGCATTCAACCAGCGGGGCAATTCACTGCGCAGAACCCCATCTCCGCCGTGGGTGTAACCCTTGCCGGTAATCACCAGAACCGTGCGGCGGCCCATGCTCTGGCTCGCATCGATAAAGCGCTGAACGGCACCCTTGGCCTGATCCCGTGTCATACCGTGCAGGTCCAGCGTGCCTTCGATCTCCAGCTTACCCTTGCGCAGCTTGTCCCCGCGCTTTCGGTCAAGGCCTTGCAGCTGTCCCGGCTTAAGGTCTGCACGGTTGGTGTCGTAGTTCACGGCCTTTCGCCGCCCTTTGAGCAAGGCTTCGGGCGCCACTTGGTAACGTGTCTTTGCAGTCAGGCGCGGACCGGTGCCTTTGGGTGTCCCTTCTCGCTGAGGGGTAGGGGGTAGTTTTTCGGCTGCATTGATGATTCCCCGAAAGGTCTTGGTGGTCGAAAGCCGCATGGGGCTGACCGTGTCTTTGACCGCTTGCCAAACCGCGCGGTCATCCTCGCTGGGCGGCGGGACAGCACGCCGTCGCGCCTTGGGTGTGGCGGGGGTAGAGCCTTTTTTCTTCCTCGAAGCCACAGCAAACAGATCGGGCTAAGCTGAAATCGGCATGGGCTGATTGCGACGACGCCCACCGCGACGCTTGGGCTTGGGCGGCAACATGCGCACGGCTGAACCACTGACCGTCGACCACGAAAGCATGGCTTCGGGATCAACATCGGGCATCTTCAGCGTCGGATGAACGGCCATGAACCCGCCCTGCCACAGTAGCGATACCAGCGCATCCTCGTCACCTTCGGAGCCGGGCATGATAATCAGCGCATCAAAGCGTTGTTCGACCATGTCTTCGATGAATTGAGCGGGGGTTTCGTTGATAACGCCCAGCCGCAAATCGGTCTGCACAAACTGCCGGCAAGCTGCTGCGCCGTCGGTGGTGGAATCAACGATCACCAGACGCGCTGCCGGGGGCAAAGCGGGCAGCAACTGCTGCACGGCTGGCGCAAGGTTCGCACCAACAATGGCGGCCACCCCTTCGCCCACGCCAGAAAGCGCAAGCGGGGCAAGAGTGCTCAAAAAGTCCGTTTCATACTGGGCCAAGGCTTCTAAATCCTACCTGAATAGGTCTTCACGGGGCGGGGAGGTTTCTGGCCTCCTTTTCACCCTTTCAAACATAGGCGGCAGTTAGCGTGTGGGTAGTCTTGCTGCAACAGAGTTTGGCAGCAACATCGTATAAACGCCCGGAGATTTCATGCGGCCAGCCATAGCAAGAGCTCCAGCGCCGGAACCCCAGAAGAAATCACCCCTGACCTGTCCGTTGATCGCCGATCCCGTATCCTGCGCAACCATCATCCGCTTGATGGTGCGGGTGCTGCCATTGGGCGCGGTGGCATAGGTTTCCAGCCACAGAGGAACGTGCAGCGGCATGTAATCCAGATCCACGGCCATGGACCGTTCGCCCGTCAGCTCGATGCCCTGCGCGCCGATGGCCCCCCCGTTGAAGTTCTCGGTAAAGAAAATAAAACGCGGGTTAGCGTTCATCACTGCCATTGCCTGACGCGGGTGTTCCTTCAGCCAGCGGGTATAGGCCTGAATCGACGCACCGTATTCAGCCTTGTCAAAACCCCGGCGCTCCAGCTCTTCACGCAGACTGACGAACGGATGCGCATTGTTGGCGGCATAGCCCACGCGGGTCACGGTGCCGTCATCCAGGCGAACCACGCCAGACCCCTGAATCTGCAGCATGAAGACATCCACGGGATTGTCGACGTACAGCAGCTCCAGCCCGCGATTGGCCAGAGCACCACGTTCGATTTCTTCGCGGGTAAAATACGGCTGGTCAGCGACCAATTCCGGGGGGCGCGTATAGAGCGGCCAGTTGTAAGCGCGGGAACGGGTTCGCGATCCCCGAATTTCCGCTTCGTAGTAACCGGTAAAGGTACCCTCGCCCTTGACCTCAAAAGCCTTGAAAGCGTCTTCGAAAAAAGCGCGAGCCTGAGGGTGGTTGTTCACGTCCAGCGATGCGGCCTGCGCACACACGCCGCGCCAATCGGAAACGGTTCCACTCAGCGGCGAAGGAGAGGCCTGCTCGCTGCCCTCGCGCGCATCCAAAACCTTGCAAGACTGGAGGAAGGCGCCCAGGGCGTCGCCATGCCGTTCGGTCCGCCAACCGGGAAGCGAATCTGCATGCACATGGGTCAGCGATAAACCGCCTGCATTAAACTCTTCGCCCAACCGGATAACCGTGCGCTTTGACGATGTGGTCGCTGAGGTCCTTGTCGAGGACAGGCCCGCGCCCGGTGTTCGCGCCGCGGTCTGAATGCTGGTCAGCTTCAAGGCTCGATCAGGAAAGGATGACCCGTTCTTGGCGGTGATGGTTTCTGTTGCCGTGCAGCTCAACAGAGCTGTTGTACCCATCAACAATAGGGCTGCGGTCAGCGTGCGCCGAAACATAGGGCGATCTCACTTCAAAATGTCTCAAGACCGTCAAAAAACGCGGCCTATCCTGAAAATCGGTACCGAAATGCCAGTGATACCAACTAAAGTCTAATAAAAAGAACGCTTTACGCGGGTTTCTTTATTCTGATTCTCTCTTTTTGAGCTTCAGCCATCAAAAAAGACGCATAAAACAAGTCTGGGCGCATAAAACACGTTGTGGCTGTCAAAATCCAGTTAATTTATCTGTTAGCCTGCGCTTTTCCTTTGAGAGGCCCACGCGAAGACAGCGCACAAAAAAGGGCGAACCGACTTAATCGATCCGCCCTTCTCAGTAATCTAAGAGTATCAGCCTAAGCTTGTGTGGCGATCAGCGTCCAGATTGGATCCGATGAGCCCAGCTTGCGCGAGAAGTTCCAATGGTCTTCGACCGTTGTGGTCTGGTTCGGATCGCCGGAGACGATCTCACCCTCCTTGTTGCGCACCACCTGAATTTGTTCAGAGCGAACGGTCAGCGTCACAAAGGCCGTGTTGCCGTTGATCTCGGCGCGGTAGTACAGCGTCTCTGGCGCTTTGAGCAGGGTCAGCTCCAGATGCTGACCAGCCGCGTCGCGCTGATCAATGGCCTGAGCGAAACCAGCGTATACGTCTTTGGAAACGAAAGAGGACAGCGTGTCTTTGTCGCCAGAGGCAAAGGCGCCGAGGATCATCTCAAAGGCGTTGCCCGCATCCCGCAGGAAGTCGCGTGGGTTAAACAGCTTGTCCTTGTCGCTGATCTGCTGAAGCGTGCTTTGAATTTCAGAAAAGTCCGAAGCTGGGTCAACAGCGTCTGCGCCCAGCGAAAACGCCTCTTGCGCCATGACCGGCTCTTCGGCCGTTGGCGCATCAGCATCCGGACGGTTCGTGTCCCGATCGAACTGTGGAATGAAGCCCTGATCTTGTCCCAGCACCGAGCTGAGACGCCACAGCACAAACACTACAGCCACAGCCAGAATTACGAGAGTGATGGTCACATTAGGTCTCCTTGGGTCCGGGGCCTTTGGTTTTTTTCGCTCCCGATCCTTTCAACGACCAGAAGCACGCCCCACGTGTAGTACAGTTAGGGGCGAAAGTCGGTTGGGGCAACGGACAACAGCGCGCCCGAGGGTTTCCGTAGGCGAAAGGAAGGGTTTTATGACGCGGTTGTTACTGTTGGCCTTCATTTTAACACCAATTATCGAGATTGCGGGGTTTATCGCCGTGGGCGGATGGATTGGTCTATGGCCAACTCTGCTGGTGGTCTTGCTGACCGCGGTCGCAGGGACGATTCTGGTCCGACAACAATCGGCGCAGGTGATTTCTCGCATTAACAGCCAGCTGGGCGCTGGTGAAATTCCGGGTCGGGCGCTGTTTGACGGCCTGTGCCTGTTTGCCGCGGCGCTGCTTTTGCTCACGCCCGGCTTTTTCACCGATTCGATTGGTATCGCGCTGCTGCTGCCGCCGATCCGGTCCTTCCTTGCGCCGCGTCTGCTCAGGTGGGCACAGAGCCGAGGCAGTGTTTCCTTTGGCGGCATGGGTGCCGGGATGTCCGGCGGTTTTGCCAGTTACGGCTTTTCCAGTGCTGACCAAGGCCCGACAGCGCACGGACCCATTGTGATCGAAGGCGAAGCAGAGGTCATAGAGCCCGATCAGGGGCCGGATGCAAATCGTCGCGATAACGGAGCCTAGTGCTCATCGGCGCTGCGTGGTAACAGGCGTCCAACACTTGAAAATCTAAGGAAATCGAGACCTCGCATGGCCGAAAACGAAACCCCTCAAGCTGGCGGCAACCCTCAACAAGGCTTGGCCTTTCTGCACCAGTACCTCAAGGATCTGAGCTTCGAAAACCCGAACGCAGCTCTGGGTCTGATGGCGCAGGGAAAGCAGCCGCAGATCGACATCGACGTGAACGTCAATAATCGCGATTTGGGCGAGCGCCGGTACGAGGTCGAGCTGCACACGTCGGTCAAAGCCACCGTCGAAGGGCAAACCGGGTTTATCGTGGAGTGTGTCTACGCTGGCCTGGTCCAGATCGGCACGGACGTTCCTGATGAAGCGATTGAGAAGCTGTTGGTGGTTGAAGTGTCCCGCTATCTCTTCCCGTTTGCGCGTGAAATCGTGTCTGACGCGACGGTCAAAGGCGGGTACCCACCCTTGTTGCTCAACCCCTTCAACTTCCTCTCTCTGCTTGCCAACCGCAAGGACCGGGGCGAGGCGGACGCTTAGTCCGAATTTGCTCCAACCCCGTATTTGGCCCAGATCGGATTGCTGACGTCACTGAGAAATTCGCGGTGACGTTTGGCGTCTTCCTCTGAAACTGGAAAGTCCCGCTTGGGAAAAGACGCTGCAGTGCCGGCTTCAACGTCTGCGTGACCGTCTTTGGTAGGTCCAGAACCGCCCCGCCGGGCGGACCGCTGGGCAGACGGCGCCATGACATCCAGCCCAAACCCCGGCTGACGCCCGCCTTTAAGCTCCAGATAAACTTCCGCCAGCAATTCGCTATCGAGCAAAGCGCCGTGAAGGGTCCGACTGGTGTTGTCGATCCCAAAGCGACGACACAGAGCATCCAGACTGGCTGGCGAACCCGGAAACGCCTTGCGCGCCATAGCGAGCGTGTCCACCGCCCGGTTCATGGGCAGGATCGGACGATCAACAGCCCGCAATTCGGCATTGATGAACTTCATGTCAAACGACGCGTTGTGGATCACCAGAGGCGCGTCACCGATGAACTCGACAAAGGCATCCACCTGAGCCTCGAAAACCGGAAATCCTGAGAGGAACTCTGCTGACAGGCCGTGAACCTCGTAGGCGCCCGCAGGCATATCGCGCTGAGGATTGATGTAGATATGGAAGGTGTTCCCGGTCGGCAGCAGACCGTCCAATTCGACACAGCCAATTTCCACAATCCTGTGGCCTTCACTGGGCTCAAATCCGGTTGTTTCGGTATCCAGAACAATTTCACGGGTCATGGTCAGGTCTCCGAAGGCCGTTTCGGTGCGCGGTGAATTGCGCCTTTGAACAAGGTATTGCGCCGATGACGCGGGGGCCAGGTTTTGGCTTGAACCGGAACGCGATCGGCTTGGACCAGCGCAGCCCACGTCACCGCCCGGCCCAGCCCGGTGGCAATCAAAACATCTGCACGACGGCGTTTTTCCCGGTCTGGCACCTGTCGCGCAAGAATGCCCTTGAGTTTTTCCACCGTCATGCCGGGCCGAGCCAGCGCGCGGCGCGCTTGCAGGGCAGCAGGCGCGGAAACCACCCAAATCGCGTCACAGCGACCTTCCCCACGCCCTTCGAGCAGCAGCGGAATGTCGAGCAATACCTTGGCCCGTCTTTGTCGTTGCCAAAGCGCGAGGAGACGGCGGTTTTCGT
>JBMTIF010000074.1:0-8242 GCA_049437045.1 Alphaproteobacteria bacterium
TCGACTGCAATCGTGTTGCAAACACTCAATGAAAAGAATGAGTTAGGAACGCCAGCGGGGCAAAATTCCTTCTCCGTCCTGCTGTTTCAGGACATTGCCGTGATCCCGATTTTGGCAGCCTTGCCGTTCTTGGCACATGCCGGTGGTTTCCATACGGAGACAGCGACAGATGGCCATGACGGTCATGGTGACGACCATCATGGCGCATCTACGGACTCTCTGTTTGATCTGACGGCCATGCTACCCGCTTGGGGGCAAGCGGTGGTTTCCATTGCGGTCATTGCTGGAATCATCGTTGGCGGCCGCTACCTGCTCCGCCCTGTGTTCCGGACCGTAGCGCGGACACGGATCAGAGAGCTGTTCACGGCTGTGGCGCTGCTGATCGTTGTGGGCATTGCGTTCCTGATGGGGGCGATTGGTCTTTCCGCCGCGCTTGGTACATTCATCGCAGGTGTGGTTTTGGCCGATAGCGAATACCGGCATGAGTTGGAAGGCGACATTGAGCCTTTCAAAGGGCTGCTGTTGGGGCTGTTCTTCATCACCGTTGGTGCTCAGATCAACTTCAATATTCTGCTCGCTGAGCCCCTGACAATTGTGGGTTTGCTTGTCGGTCTGGTGGTCTTGAAGGCGGCTATCATCTTTGCACTGGGTACGCTGATTCGGCTTGATATTGGCAGCCGCATCACCTTTGCCCTTTTGCTGGCGCAAGGCGGGGAATTCGCCTTTGTTCTCTTTGGCTTCATGATCAGCGAAGAGGTACTGCCCCGCAGCATAACGGATCGCTTCACGCTGGTGGTTGCGCTTTCGATGGTGGTTACGCCGTTGCTGGTCATGCTGAACGAACTGGTGATTCAGCCAAGGCTACGGGCTGGTCAGGCACAGCGCGAAGAAGATGTGCCAGACGAAGAACACGACGTCATTATCGCCGGTCTGGGCCGGGTTGGGGGCGTCATTTCCCGGGTTTTGCTCAGCCAGGGCATCAAGTCGACCGTTCTCGACTATAACCCGGATCAAGTCGACTTCATGCGACGCTTTGGCCTGAAGTCTTTCTTCGGCGACGCCTCGCGTCTCGACTTGCTGGAAAGCGCAGGTGCCAGCAAGGCACGCCTATTGATTGTCGCAGTCGATGAACCGGAGAAAGCGAATCAAATCGTCAAGTTGGCGAAACACCACTACCCACATTTGAAGATCGTTGCGCGTGCAACGGGGCGGCAGGAGGTGCGAACCCTGTTCGAGGAGGGCGCAGATGCCGTGGTCAGGGAGACCTTTGATGGCGCGATGCGGATGTCGCGACATGCGCTGGAATTCCTCGGTGCCCGACCCTACGCGGCCCGCCGAGCCACAAACAATTTCAGCGCGCATGACCGTGAGCTGATGGAACGACATATCCAGATGGGGCTTGCCAACATGGAAGAGTCTGAGCGGATCCGCGTTATTCGGGCGGCCCAAAAGGAGCTGGAAAGCCTTTTCGTCGAGGACACGACCGCAGGCAAAGAAGCGCTCAACGATACCTGGGTGAAAAATCCCAACGCGGAGGATCGTTAAGATCATGGTCACAAGCGCTAACGAGCGACTTTAAGCCTCGTTAAACAACTGACCCGTATTCGTTTGGCGCGTTACCGATAAGCACTGCGCGCGCATTGACCCATGCCGCCCCGGGCGTAATGTGCGTGCGACTTCGGATGCTCAAGACGCGACGCCTGCGCGCAGGTGACTTTGGCTTGAGAGTGTCCCATCACCGAGGACAAAGAATCAAACGTTAGGGAGCCTTCCTTTCCATGAATATCCATGAGTATCAGGGCAAAGAGCTGCTGAAAAAGTACGGTGTTGCCGTACTTGATGGCGGTGTTGCCTTTACGCCTGACGAGGCCGTGGCCGCAGCGGAAAAGCTTGGAGGTCCAATCTATGTGGTCAAATCACAGATCCACGCAGGTGGACGCGGTGCTGGCCACTTCCAGAATGATCCAAAGCGAGAAACCGGCGGTGGCGTTCGCGTTGTGAAGTCTGTGGCTGACGTCAAAGCCGCGGCAGATTTCATGCTGGGTAATACTCTGGTGACCAAACAGACTGGTCCGGATGGCAAGGAAGTTAAGCGCCTCTACATCGAAGACGGTTGCGACATTGGTCGGGAGTTGTACCTGTCTTTCCTCGTAGACCGCGCGACCTCTCGCATCACCATCGTTGCCTCAACCGAAGGCGGCATGGACATTGAGACCGTGGCCGAAGAAACGCCTGAGAAGATCATGCAGGTTGATATTGACCCGGCAACGGGTATTCAGGGCCACCACGCTCGGTCCATCGCCTTTGGCCTCGGGCTGGAAGGGGCGCAGGTCAAGTCTGCGACCAAGTTCCTGTTTGCCATGTACAAAGCCTTCACCGAGCTGGATTGCGCCATGGTGGAAGTCAATCCGCTGGTCGTAACGGGCGCGGGTGAAATGGTTGCTTTGGATGCCAAGGTTGGCTTCGACGACAATGCGCTGTTCCGTCATAAAGACGTAGAGGCGCTGCGGGATGAAGACGAGGAAGATGCATCAGAGCTTGAGGCTGCTCAGTGGGATCTGAACTACGTCAAACTCGATGGCGAAATTGGCTGCATGGTCAATGGTGCCGGGCTTGCGATGGCAACCATGGACATCATCAAGCTCTATGGCTCCGAACCGGCGAACTTCCTCGACGTTGGTGGCGGTGCCACTGAAGAGCGCGTGACGGCGGCCTTCAAGATCATTCTGTCTGATCCGAACGTAAAGGGCATTCTGGTCAACATCTTTGGCGGGATCATGAAGTGCGACATCATCGCCAGTGGTGTGGTTGCTGCTGCGCGTGAAACCAGCCTTTCTGTTCCTCTGGTCGTACGGCTCGAAGGCACGAATGTAGAGAAGGGCAAGGAAATCATGGCGAATTCCGGCCTGACCATCATCCCGGCTGATAACCTCGCCGATGCAGCTGACAAGATTACTAAAGCCGTGAAGGAGGCTGCGTAACATGGCCGTTCTCGTCGACAAAAATACGCGCGTCATCACCCAGGGCTTTACCGGTTCACAGGGGACTATCCACTCAGAGCAGGCGCTCGCTTATGGCACTAAGGTTGTTGGTGGCGTAACGCCGGGGAAGGGCGGTCAAAAGCACCTCGACCTGCCAGTTTTCAACACCGTGGCTGAGGCAAAGCACGCGACTGAAGCCAATGCTTCTGTCATCTACGTCCCTCCGCCATTTGCTGCTGATTCCATCCTCGAAGCCATTGAGGCGGAAATTGAGCTGGTGGTTTGCATCACCGAAGGCATTCCAGTGCTTGATATGGTCAAGGTGAAGCGTGCCTTGTCCGGTTCAAAAACCCGTCTCATCGGGCCGAACTGTCCGGGCGTCATCACGCCTGATGAGTGCAAGATTGGTATTATGCCAGGGCACATTCACCGCCGCGGCAAGATCGGGATTGTTTCACGCTCTGGCACGCTGACCTACGAGGCTGTTGCGCAGACGACGGCAGCAGGTCTTGGGCAGTCAACCTGCATCGGTATCGGCGGTGATCCGGTCAATGGAACCAACTTCATTGATTGTCTGGAGTTGTTCCTGCAGGACGACGAGACAGCCGGGATCATCATGATCGGTGAAATCGGTGGTTCCGCGGAAGAAGAAGCAGCGGAATTCTACGCCTCTCAAAAGGTGCAGAAGCCGATTGTCGGCTTCATTGCGGGTGTTTCCGCCCCTCCGGGCAAACGCATGGGCCACGCAGGTGCGATCATCGCTGGCGGAAAGGGTGATGCCGGATCCAAGATCGAGGCTATGAAGTCCGCCGGTTACGTGGTTTCAGACAGTCCAGCCGGGTTGGGCGAGGCCATGATCAAGGCCTTGGGTTAAACCCTCTCCATTCTCGGATCGAGAACAAAAAAAGAGGCGGCATCCTGGGGGGGATAGCCGCCTTTTTGAGTTAAAGAGAAGCGTAGGCTTCAGCGAAAAGGGATCAGAGTTTTCGCATCAGCCTTCCTGATTGAGTGCGTGCTCCAATACTGACTGGAAAAACGCAGCCCGACCGCCTTGAGGGGGCATTTGTGCCATCACTGCAATCGTCAGATTGTACTCTGGAACGTTGAGGATGGTTTGGCCTCCAAAGCCGATTGATCCGTAACCCGCAACGAGTTTGCCGTTCAGCGGGAATTTCACGAACCATGTACCAAAACCGTAACCCCAGTCTTCGGACATAAGCCGGGATTCGGTACGTTTGAAGAAGCGGCCCTTTCCGGCCACTGGACCTTGCATTTCTGCGAGGAATTCGGGGTCAACCTGATGCTTGATATCAGTCGCAAGGAAGCGGCCCAGACGCCACATGTCGCGCGAAGTCATGTACAGGCCATAACCTGCACGAGCCTGCCTGTCTTCTTCAGCGACAGACCATTTGGCCGCCAGTTCCGAGCGCATCGGGAACCAGACTTCGTTGGTGATGATCCGCTCGATGGGCGCGTCGTATACGACTTCCAAGGCTTCCGCCATGATCTGAGCGGTTAGGGAGCTGTATTGAAACTCCTCACCGGGCTGCAAAGCTTCGTTGAACTCTGGCGAGTACACGAGGTCAGAGAAATCATCGTCGGTAAAGAGGCGCGCGGTCTGAGACACGGGCGAAAAGGGCGTCTCGCGGTATTTGATGTTTGGCGTCATAGTCAGCAGATGCCGCCATGTCAGCCCGGAGCCGCCGTATTCAGGCAGATGCAGAGAGATGTATTCGTCTGGCGACTGGATTTTTCCGTCTTTGATCGCCGCACCCACGGCGGTGGAGATCATGGTCGTGCTGATACCATGCATATTCCACAGCGTCGTTTCGTCGTGATCGCCTGTGTAAGATTCAAACAGAATGTCATCGCCCTTCGAAACGATCAAAGCGCGCACGTTGTTATCCCAAAGGAAATCTTTCATTCCCTTTGTTGTCGCTACAGCTGGCTGACCGAAAGGTCGCTCAACAGTCGACGAAGCGAGTTCAACATACTCGCCTTCGCCGTGGAAGCTGTGGCCCTTCAGGAGGCGCTGTGAAGCCACCTCACCGTTTTCCATAGCTTCACAGCCGATCAGAAGAGTTGCTGAGGCCACGGCAAACAGTGCCGGACCCTGTTTTAGAAAACGTCGCATCGCGTCGTCCCTCAAATCCCATTGAGACGTAAAGTCAAATACCCAAGTGTCCGTTGCAGAATGCAAATCCCACGAAATGCGAGATCGTCCGCTACATCCTGTTCAGACTTACAAATTTGCACCTATAGGGTGCTAAGTCGGAGGGTAAGTCCATGAATTGCATTGATTTTCTGGTTGAACGTCGCGTAAGCGGGTCTTATTACGACGCATAGCTGTGTGGGCTCGCATAATGGGAAAAAGGAGTCGAGAATCGATTCCTTAGAGTCCTTCAAGTGAAAACTTCAAAGAATTGCTAAGCCATGCAAGTTCGGCCTTGCAGTGGTCGCAGATACGGCAGGAAGGGGCGCTTTTAATTCTTCTCATAGAGGCGTACATCTAGGGATACAGAAATATTGTGCTTATTTGCGGTCAGCTTATTTCGGCTGGTCCGCAACATTGTAGAGACAGGAAACCAATGGCACCGCTGGATCAGGCTGGTGACGCAGCCTCATACGACGACCCCCTCTCCGCGCTGACGGGCGTTAACGCTTCTTATATCGCAGAACTGTTTGCCCTTTATTCGCAAAACCCCGAAGCCGTTGACTCCAACTGGCAGGAATTTTTTGCAGCTTTGAGTGAAGATGAAGCCGCCTTGTTTGGCGATTTCAACGGTCCAAGCTGGAAAGCCCGCAACACCCGTATCGTCGGTGCGATCAGTGCGGAAGAAGAGGCCGAACGGGCTGCTGCCGCAAAGAAGAAAGGCGCACCTGCGGGTGGAATAGATCCAGAAGCCGCAAAGCGAGCAACTCAGGATTCCGTCGCAGCGCTGATGATGATCCGCGCTTACCGAATTCGCGGACATCTGAAAGCTGATCTCGATCCTTTGGGTCTGAAAAAACAGGAAGAGCACGAAGAACTCGATCCTGCGACCTATGGCTTCATGCCAGATGACATGGAGCGCGAAGTCTACATCAACAATGTTCTGGGGATCGGCGAATATGCCACGGTGCAGCAGATCCTAGACCGCTGTCGCGCGACCTATTGCGGCAAAATCGGCGTTGAGTTCATGCACATCACTGACCCGGTTCAAAAAGCCTGGGTTCAGGAGCGCATCGAGGGCATCGAAAACAAGACCGATTTTACCCAGATGGGCAAAAAGGCCATTCTCGAACGTCTGACCCATGCGGAAGGTTTTGAGAACTTCCTCGACAAGAAGTTCCCGGGCACCAAGCGCTTTGGTTTGGATGGCGGTGAATCCATGATCCCGGCTCTTGAACAGATCCTCAAGCGCGGGTCTCAGCTGGGCCTGAAAGAAGTTGTGTTGGGCATGCCCCACCGCGGTCGTTTGAACGTGCTCGCCAACTTCATGAACAAGCCATACCGGGCGATCTTGAATGAGTTTCTCGGTGGTTTTGCCTTCCCCGATGACATCAACGCTTCGGGTGATGTGAAGTACCACCTTGGCTCCTCTGCCGATCGCGAATTCGATGGCGAAATCGTCCACCTGTCGCTGAACCCAAACCCATCGCACCTCGAAGCTGTGAACCCGGTTGTTGTCGGCAAAACCCGCGCCAAGCAGGATCAGCACGGTGACACTGAACGCACCAAGGTGATGCCCATTCTCCTGCACGGGGATGCGGCTTTTGCTGGTCAGGGACTGGTGCCGGAAGTTCTCGATCTTACTGGGCTGAAGGGCTACCGCACCGGCGGCGTAATCAACTTCATCGTCAACAACCAGATTGGCTTTACCACCAACCCGGTCAACGCACGCCCCGGTCCTTATTGTACGGACATCGCCAAGGCCATCGAAGCGCCGATTTTCCACGTCAATGGGGATGACCCAGAAGCTGTTGTCCACGTGGCACGGATCGCGACCGAGTTCCGGCAGGAATTCAAGCAGGACGTGGTCATCGACATGTTCTGTTACCGCCGCTTTGGTCACAACGAAGGTGATGAGCCGGCGTTTACTCAGCCGCTGATGTACAAGCAGATCAAGCAGCAGACCCCGACACGGAAACTGTATGCGGACAAGCTGGCCGCTGAAAACGTGGTTTCTGCCGCTGAAGCGCAGCAGATGCACGACGATTTCCAAGGGCTTATGGCCGAAGAATTCGAGGCTGCACAATCTTACAAGCCAAACAGCGCCGACTGGCTGGGTGGTTCGTGGCAAGGGCTGAAGCGGGCTGAAGACGGTCCCCGACGCGGCAAAACTGGCCTGTCTGTTGAACAGTGGATGGTTCTGGCTGAACAACTGCCGTCCATGCCGTCAGATTTCGTCCCGAACAAGAAGGTTGTCCGTTTGATGGACAACAAGCGTGAGATGTTCGAGAGCGGCGAAGGTTTTGACTGGGCAACGGCTGAGGCTATGGCCTTCGGTTCCTTGCTGATGGAAGGCGCGCCGATCCGGTTCTCGGGTCAGGATGTGCGACGTGGTACGTTTACCCAACGCCATGCCGTTCTGACTGATCAGGAAACAGAAGAAACGCACACGCCGCTGATGACTTTGACTGAAGATCAGGCGCGGCTGGAAATTATTGATTCTCCGCTTTCTGAAGCTGGGGTTCTGGGGTTCGAGTACGGTTATTCCTACACCGAACCCAAGGCACTTACGTTGTGGGAAGCGCAGTTTGGTGACTTTTCCAACGGCGCTCAGATCATCATTGACCAGTTCATTTCTTCCGCGGAAGCCAAATGGCTCCGGATGTCGGGCTTGGTGATGTTGCTACCACACGGTTACGAAGGGCAAGGACCAGAGCACTCGTCGGCCCGTTTGGAGCGGTACCTGCAGATGTGCGGGGAAGACAACTGGCAGGTCGCAAACTGTACAACGCCAGCCAACTACTTCCACATCCTGCGCCGTCAGTTGCGCCGTGACTTCCGTAAGCCTTTGGTTCTGATGACACCAAAATCACTGCTGCGTCACAAGCGGTGTGTGTCATCCAAGGCCGACTTCATGAACGGCTCCACTTTCCACCGCGTTCTGCTCGAAGACCGCTCCATGAACATGGACGTGCGCAAGGATGCCAAGCGCGTCGTGCTGTGCACGGGAAAGGTCTACTACGACCTGCTCGAAGAACGTGAGCAGCGTGGCCTTGAGCACGTGCATTTGGTGCGGATTGAGCAGCTCTATCCTTTCCCAAGCATTGCG
>JBMTIF010000075.1:0-8195 GCA_049437045.1 Alphaproteobacteria bacterium
GGGGCAGACTGACTGCACTTCGCGGTCATAGTCCTGACTATCGCCGACCTCGTTCTCGCCAACGGCACCAGAAGGCATGAGAGCCCCAGTCGGGCACGCCTGTACACACTCGCCACAGGCGACACAGGTTGACTGACCCATAGGATCATCAAGGTCAAAGGTGATCTTGGCATCATGGCCGCGACCGGACAGGCCAATCACGTCATTGACCTGCACTTCACGACAGGCGCGGACACACAGATTACACTGGATACAGGCATCGAGGTTTACCCGCATGGCGACGTGAGAGTCGTCCAGCAGGGGGACGCGGCATTCTTCCAAAGCCGGGAAGCGGCTTTCGGTCACGCCTTGCATCTCCGCCATATCCCAAAGGTGGGAGGACTTGTCGTGCGCCATATCGCGCTCAGGCTGATCGGCGACCAGAAGTTCCATGACGGTTTTGCGAGCCTTGTCAGCGCGTTCGGAGGCAGCAGAAACAACCATGCCTTCACGCGGCTCGCGGATGCAGGAGGCGACAAGCGTACGCTCGCCTTCAACTTCTACCATGCACGCGCGGCAGTTGCCGTCCGAGCGATAGCCGGGTTCATCCGCGTAACACAGATGGGGGATTGTCGTGCCTTCACGCTTGGCAACCTGCCAGATTGTTTCACCGGGCAGCGCGTGGACTTCCTTGCCGTCCAGCGTGAATTTGACCGTATCGACTGGGTTTCCGTCAGGCATGATCTTAAACCTCGTCCGGGAAGTGTTTCATGGTCAGGCGGATCGGGTTCGGTGCCGCTTGGCCCAGACCACAGATCGACGCATCGACCATCGCTTGGGACAGGTCTTCGAGCAGGTCCTGATCCCACTTGTCCTGTTCCATGAGTTTTACAGCCTTTTCACAGCCAACACGGCACGGCGTGCACTGGCCGCAGCTTTCGTCTTCAAAGAACCGCAGCATGTTCAGGGCCGCTTCCTTGGCGCTGTCGTGGTCTGACAGGATCACGATAGCCGCTGAACCGATGAAGCTTCCGTGCGGCTGTAGAGTGTCAAAGTCCATTGGCACGTCATTCAAGCTGGCTGGTAGCAGTCCGGCGGACGGTCCACCGGGTTGATACGCTTTGAACGTGTGACCATCCAACATGCCGCCAGCGGCTTCGATCAGATCGGTGATGGTGGAACCTGCCGGAAGCAGTTTCACGCCCGGTTCCTTCACGCGGCCAGAAATGGAGTAGGAGCGCAGCCCTTTACGACCATTCTTTTCGACACTGTTCAGTACTTCTGGGCCTTCGCGCATGATCCGCGCGACCCAATGTAAAGTCTCGATGTTATGAACCAGCGTCGGGCGTCCAAATACGCCAACCTGCGCAACAAAAGGTGGGCGATGGCGGGGAAGGCCTTTCTTGCCCTCAATCGACTCAATCATCGCGGATTCTTCACCGCAGATGTAGGCTCCTGCACCCCGGCGCAGATCGATATAACCCGGCTCAACAATGCCGGCGTCTTCCAACGCCTTGATCTCGGTTGCGAGGATTTCCAGCACGGCTGGATATTCGTCGCGCATGTAGATGAATGCTGTTTCTGCTTCTACGGCCCAGGCCGCGATCAGCATGCCTTCAAGGAACAGGTGCGGGGTCCGCTCAAGGTAGTAGCGGTCCTTGAATGTCCCCGGTTCGCCTTCGTCACCATTCACAGCAAGGTACCGAGGACCGCTTTCTGCGCGGACGAAAGACCATTTACGGCCTGAGGGGAAGCCAGCCCCGCCCAGACCCCGCAGTCCGGACTCCAGCACGCGATCCTGCACGGCTTCGGGGTCCATCGAACCGCTGCGCAATGCCATCAGCTGCTCATAACCGCCGGCCGCTTTATAGGTTGCCAGAGTTTCGTAGTCGGGCATCCGGTGATGGGTGTCTTTTGCTGCAACCGCCGCTTTGACGGTTTCTGGTGTTGCATGGTCGATGTGGTTGTGACCCAGTTCACAGGTTGGCGCGGTATCGCAACGGCCCATGCATGGCGCACGGACAACCCGAACCTGATCCGCTGGAAGATCGCTTTCCAAAGCCGTCTTTAACGCCTGAGCGCCCGCCAGTTCACAGGCCAGACTGTCACAGACGCGAATGGTCAGCGCTGGCGGTGGCGTCTCGCCGTCCTTTACGATGTCGAAGTGTGCGTAAAAGGATGCGACCTCGTAGACCTCAGCCTGAGACATCTTCATTTCTTCGGCCAGGGCACGCAGGTGCCGGGCGGAAAGATGGCCAAATTCATCCTGAATCAAGTGCAAATGCTCGATCAGCAGATCAGCACGCCGAGGCTTATCGCCCAGCAGCCGCTGAACGTCTGCCCATGCCGCGTCATCCACCTGCCGCCCCTTTGGCGTGCGGCGGCCTTTACCCTTGCCGGATTTCCAAACGCCTTCGGGCTGGTCAAAAGGAGCCATGTCCCACATCCCTCATATCATTACGGTATCGACACCATTCCCGCTGGCACCCTTAGCAGACCACAGCAGGGTCTAGGGCAAAGTGCAGCGACTGCTTCTGGCCGGTAAGCGTCCCAACCTCTAAGGACGATCAGACTCGAATCTGCAGTGGTGCGAAGTGCAATTTGGTACGGGAAACTACGCGCCGGTGCCTGGGGTGGCATCCAGAATAGAGACATAGAGTTGCACGAATCAGCCGCAGAAAATCGCTGGATTCTGGGGGCAAAAAGCGCCGAAGCGTGTTGCTGAAGCAGGGCAAAACGCCCTAAAACCGCACGCATGGATAGAGACCTCATAAACCAGTTTTGCCAGACTTTTCCCGGTGCAGAGTTGTCCGATCCCTTTGGTGGGGGAAATGATGCGTGGAAGGTCGCTGGCAAAATGATCGCGATTATCGGTGCCAAAGCCCAAGGCGTCAGTGTGAAGACGGACAGTATCGAGACCGCACAAATGCTGATCGAAACCGGTGTTGGTATCAAAGCGCCCTATTTTCATCGCTCTTGGGTTCACATCCCCTTTGACGCAGAAAAAGAGGAGATCGAGCACCGTCTCCGCACCTCCTACCGATTGATCCGCGGTTCACTCACCAAAAAAGTGCAAGCAACGCTCGCCCCCTTTGAATAGGCGCTTGTCCGTTCTGCGTTCCCCTTTAGGGTGCCAGACGAAGAGACGGAACCAGACAGACAGTGAGCATCAATATCGTGAGCGAACCGCAGACATACGGCAAAACATTCAATGCGTGGCGCGACGGCGCTGGACGCGTTTGGACGGACTACACCTCTCACCGCTTTGTCGAAGGATTGCGCACAGGGGATTTGCCGCGGGCATCATTCATTCACTATCTGATTCAGGATTATGTCTTCCTCGTCCATTTCTCTCGCGCCTGGTCACTTGCGGTGGTCAAGGCCGAAACGCTGGATGAAATGAAGGTTTGTGCCGGGACGGTTGACGCCTTGGTCAATCACGAAATGGCGCTTCACGTTCGAACGTGCGCGGAGCAGGGGATCAGCGAGGACACCCTGTTCAACGCAGCCGAAGCTGACGCCAACCTCGCTTATACCCGTTTCGTCATGGACGCAAGCTTACAGGGCGATTTCCTTGACATGATGGCGGCATTGGCGCCGTGCGTCATGGGATATGGCGAAATCGGTCTACGGCTGGGTCAGGCTGGTGCCAAGGATAACCCGTATCAGGATTGGATCGATACCTACGCCGGCGCAGACTATCAGGGGCTGTGCGAGGTCGTTGGCAGCATGATCGACACGGCTGTAGCGCTCCGGCTGGGGGATCAGCCTTCTTCACTGCCGCGCTGGTCGCACCTCCAGGCTCGGTTTACCAAGGCAACGGCACTTGAAGTCGGTTTTTGGACGATGGGCCTCAATCCCTGAGCGTTACTTCAGCGATAGGCCGGAAAAGAAATCGGCTATGTCTTCCGCTACTTCTTTTGGGCGTTCCTCGGGGAAATAATGGCTCCCGTCAATCCCATGTCCCGTCACGGTTGAGGCGCGTTCCTGCCAGATTTTCACCGCGCCATAGGTTCGATCAATGATACCCTTCGTCCCCCACAAAACCCGCAGGGGCTGAGCGACCTTTTTCCCCTCATCTGCATCGTCGTGTTCGATATCGATGGAGTAGGCTGCGCGGTAGTCCTCGCAAAGGGCATGCCGGGCCGCTGGATCGCGATGGAAGCCGATGTATTCCTCCAGCGCCTCAGGCGAAAAAGGATGTTTGCCGCCCCCCAGTTCCATGCATTTGGCGGACCAGTAACCGTCTGGATCAGCTGCCAGCATTTGCTCGGGCAGGGGATAGGGCTGGATCAGGAAAAACCAGTGCCAATAGGTTTTGGCAAAACGCGCATCCGCGCGTGCGTACATTTCCCGTGTTGGCGCAATGTCGAGGACCATGAGGCCAGCGACACGGTCTTCGTGGTCCAGCGCCATGCGATGAGAAACCCGTCCCCCGCGATCATGCCCCACCAGAAAGAACCGTTCATGACCCAAAGCCTGCATCAGGTTCACCATGTCCTGAGCCATTGCACGTTTCGAGTACAGGGCGTGGGTCGGGTCTTGCCCCGGCGTGTCAGTCCCCGGTTTGTCTGACGCGCCATAGCCACGCAGGTCGGGGCAGATCACCTCAAAGGTATCCGCTAGCAGAGGCGCAATATCGCGCCACATGGCGGAGGTTTGCGGATAACCGTGCAGCAGGAGCAGCGGCGGTTTACCGGTGTCACCCGGACTGCGGCGCACAAACAGGTGCACGTCACCACAGTCAACGCGCTCGCTGATAAACCCCTCAAACATCCAATTTCTCCCTTAACAGCATGGCCTTTGGTTGAGCCGCGGAAATCGCCTGATTATACCGTGAATTCCAGTATTTTGTCTGCTGCGTAGGAGAGCCTTTCATGCCTGACATCAAGCCTGTCGCCCGCAAAGACATTCGCGCGCTTTACCACGTCCAGGTCAAACCCGACCAAGAACAGTTCGTCGCGCCCAATGGTCTGACAATGGCGCAAACCCCGTGGGAACCGGGGTCTGAGGTTTTCGGAATCTGGGAAGGCGAAATCGCCGTCGGCCTTCTAGCCATCATCGACTTCAGTCATCCCGATGCGGTTCTGGAAGAAGGCGAAGACCGGGACAGCCTGTATGTCTGGCGGCTGCTGATCGACGAAGACCACCAGAGAAAGGGCTATGGCACTGCGGCGCTCAATTTCGCCAAGCAGATGATGCGGGACAGGGGCTTGAACTCAATTTCGCTGGGGGTCGTGGACAAGCCCGGCAGTGCGGTCCCGGTTTACGAGCGCGAAGGTTTTGTGCGGACCGGCATTTTCATCGACGGCGAAGCGCAAATGGTCTGGCGTCCCTAGTACCTCTGTCAGGCATCAAAGTCGGGCGAGATGTGTTCCACAAAGCGGGATGCTGCGACTGACAAAGTCCGACCTTTGAGCTGGATCAACTTGAGGACCGTACTCGCCTGCTGATGCATCAACGGAATCGCCACCAGGCCAGAGGGGAGCGAGGCTTGAGCGCCGGGTGTCATAAGGCGGAAACTCACCATTTGAGTGCCGCGGATGCATTCAACGATAAAGAACAAGTTCGATGATTTGATCGCGCTATCCATATCGATCTGAGTGGCCAGCGATATCCGCTTGAGAACTTCATGCAGGATCGTGTTTTCGCTGGGGATTGCCATCGGATAGGGCGCGCAATCGGCAAAGCTTACCTGTTCTTTTTTCGCCAACGGGTGATCGGTCTCCACAATCACGTGTACCGCCTGCTGAAGGTTGCCAAGCAACATGATGTCTGGCGAAGACTGGGGTTCCAGAACGACAGCCACATCAGCCTCATAGCGCTTCAGCATGGCTTCAGCTTCGTCCTTAAAGGTCTCGTAAACCTGAAAATCGACACCGGGGAACTGAGACCGATAGGACCGTATTTTCTGAGGGAAATAGTGCGGCAGAACAGCGGGTGATCCAGCCAATCGCACCGTACCCAACCGCATACCGGAGAGGTCAGCGATCTGCGATTTTACCTTTTCCAGATCGGCAAACTGCCGCCGGATGTGCATCAAGACCAGCTCGCCCGCCGTATTGGGGCGCAGGCCCGAGGGTGTGCGTTCGAAAAGCGGAGTGCCGAAGTCTTCTTCGATTGCCAAAATACGCCTGTTGAGCGCAGATGGCGTGATGGACGCTTGAGCTGCAGCCTTACGCATAGAACCAAATCGTGCAACAGCGTCCAACAGCTTATAGGTTGTCAGGTCTGACATGGATTCCTGATGGTTCGCGTGTTGGAGTTGGCATTAGAGCTGACAAACTTAAGGTTCAACAAACGCGATCTGCACGGGCCAGCGTTGAAAGGTGGCTTTAGAGCTAATGGCCTTGAGGTCTGTTGTCGTGGGGCTTAGAGTTTTGCAATCCAACATGCCCTTTTTGCCCGGAACATGATGTCACCCTCTCAAGCCTCAACCGGGGTCGGTTCCCACGTTTTGCTGGACTTGTGGGGATGCCAGACCGCCTCACTTCAGGATGCCATGACCGAGGCTGCCGCAGCAGCAGGGGCAACGGTTCTGGACACCCATTTTCATGATTTTGCACCGTCTGAAACGGCGGCGGCTGGAGGAATTACCGGAGTGGTCCTGTTGGCAGAATCTCACATCACGGTTCACACATGGCCAGAGAAAGGCTTCATCGCGTTCGATATTTTCATGTGCGGAGCCTGCGACCCGGATATTGCTGCAGATGTTCTGGTTAACCGCCTGAAACCGCAGCGGCATCAGCGCACGAGGGTGGAGCGTGGTGGCCTCACATGAACCACTTTGCCCAACCATCGAGATAGTAATCGACCAGCGCATGGTTGGAGAGTTGGTTTGTTTTGACTGGCCGCTGGGCTGTATCCGCCGGAAATGCCGTTGATGCCTGCCAGATTGTGGGGGTGAGATAACGCAGGTCGAGGGCAGAGAGGCCGCTTTCGACGGCCGCTGCATCAAATCTACCCTTGTGCCCCAGCACAAATCCCCAATCGCCAAAACTTGGGATATAGCCGTGGTAAGCCAACGTGTTGGCGGCGGGATCCGTCAGGCCTGCGTCCATGCTTGCGTCAATCGACCAAAAGGCATCGGCTGCAAAGGTGGGCGAGCCTGCTTGGGTGACGATTACGGCTGATCCGGTCGTCGACTGCCGAAGCAGACGGTAGAACTCCACCGTGTAGAGCTTGGAGAGGGCATAGTCCTTGGGATCAGGTAAATCGGCGATGACGACATCATAGAGCGTGTCTGGATTTTGTCCTTCCAGCCGTTTTTCCAAAAACGACCAGGCATCGGCATTGTGGATCGTTACGCGGGGGTCGTTCAGCGCGTTGTCGCTGAGCTGGCGAAGGCTGAGATGGGTGGAAAACAGGTCGGTGACCGCAGGATCGAGGTCTACGAGGTCAATGCTTTTGACGGCCTCGTGCTTAAGTACTTCGCGCGCTGCCAGACCATCACCGCCGCCAAGAATTAATATCCGCTCCGCTCGTGCTGCCCCTAGTATAGCGGGGTGAACCAGCAATTCGTGATATCGGTATTCGTCGAGGCTATCGAACTGGATTCCATTGTTCAGGTAGAGCCGGTAGCGGTCCTGAAACCGGGTGACAATGATCTTCTGATAAGGCGTGGTTTCGCTGTAGATGATGTCGTCTTCGAAGATAGCTGCGTCGCTCAGTGCAACCAGTCGGTCAGTATTGATCAGACCACCGACCAGAATAACCGCTGCGAACAGCCAGAACCCCTGCATGGCCCGGCTCACGCTATCCCAAAACACCAGCAGGGTAATTCCGGCAATGGCGAGGTTTAGCGTGCCAAACAGCAGGCTGGACGAAATCAACCCCAGCAGGGGCACGATTACGATGGGAAAAAGGATCGAGGCAACAAGCGCGCCGACGTAGTCCAGCGAAAGCACGTTCTCAAACCGAAACTTCGCGGCACCCAGCTCATTCAACATGCGCACGATCAGGGGAATTTCCATCCCGCTCAGTGCGCCTGTTGCGACTATCAGGACCAAAAGCAGGGCGCTGGTCGTCCCCAAATAAGCATAAACAAGGAACAGCAGGGGCGCCGACGCGCCGCCAATGAGCGCCAAAGCCATTTGACCCCAGATGAACCCGACACGCGCTGTTCCGACATAGCGCGAGGCCCACGCTCCAAGGCCCATCGACGTGAGGAACAGGCCAATAACATTGCAAAACATTTTGAGAAGGTTGGAGTGCCT
>JBMTIF010000076.1:0-8187 GCA_049437045.1 Alphaproteobacteria bacterium
AACACCCAGAGCGAAAGGATTGGTGCCGACTATTGGCTTTTTGCCGCCAGTCGGTGCGACGGATGCCGGGGCGTGCGTGAAGCACAGACCAAGCAGGCCGTCTTCGGCCAAACGCTCGGCATGGTGGCCCAAGATGCCACAGTTGTAGGAGTTGTGTAGGGTCAATACGGCCACGCCATTTTGCCGCGCGGCATCGGTAAAGGCCTTCCATCCAGCATCAATCGCTGGATGCGCAAAGCCGTTTTTGGCATCAACAGAGACCACACCCGGTTTTGGTTGGCTGACCACCGGTTGAGCATTGCCCACAACCTTTCCGCACCGCACATGTTCGGCATAGATCGGCACGTACATCAGACCGTGTGAACGAATGCCATCCCGCTCGGCTCGCCATGTGGATTTCGCTACTGAAGCGGCGTTGATCTCAGTAGCACCAGCATCCTTGAGCGTATTCAGCGCCAGATCGTAGACCTGATCGAGAGTCATTGTGATGTCCATTGGGGGCGACTTTCTGTTCTGTACTAGTCGTTATCGTTGGTTCCGGCTCCCGCTCCGGCGAGGCGGGATTCTTCGGATTCCGGAACATAGGTCAGATGGCTGAGATCGAGCGCCTGCTGCCAACTTTCGGCGCTTATGGCGCAAGCCCGGTCGCGAGGGAAGGGCTGCCCCTGCAATTGCTCCACCAGCTTGATCTCGATTTGGCGCGCTGGCTCAAAAGCTCCGGCGTGTGAAAGTGACGTTTCGACCTGATGCAGCAAGTCAATCAGGGCGTCATTGGTCAGGGCAAGAACGGCTGCAACGCCATCTTCGCTGCTTCCTGAACTCAGCCGCGCGCCCACAGCGCCAAACTCATCGGCCACACCAAAAGCCAACCCGCGTCCGCACAAAGCTTTGCGCAGGGTCATGTGCACTTCGTTGAGGGAAAAACTCATGCGCTCAGGGAAACGGGCTTGGTGGAAAGCCACCAATCATCGCCCAGCGTCTGCAGTTCGTCCCACAGCGGTGCGCCCTGAAACAAGGTGATCCGGGTCCAAAGATCAGATTTCGGATCAAACTTAACCGCCCCGAAGAAGGCGAGCTTGCACCGCAGCAGGTCAATCGGGCGCATGGATTGGTCGATCAGATTGTCTCGTACCTCTGCGAAGGGCCGCTGGGCCGAAGCCTGAATGCGTTTGGCGATATTCCGATGCTCCGGGTGTTGTGCCAAAACATCCTTGAGGGGCACGTCATCAGCGAAATCCGCCAGGCACGCAACAAAGCTCTGAACCTGCCGCGCAATGTCGAGCGGCTGTTCTTTATCGGCGCCATCCTCGGCATAGCGATCGCCCAGACGCGGTTCCAGTTTTGCCTCGGATACGTACCAGAACTTCTGTTGGCTGGTTTGCTGTTGCAGGTTGAACGTCTCGCACCACTGATACTGAGCGGCTATGAGCGCCAAGGTGTCGGCGACTGTTTGAGAGGCATCGAAGGCTTTTGGCGCATTGAAAGCCATGCCTTCTGTCAACGCGTCGATCAGGGCTCCAAAAGGTTCCAGGCACAGCGCCGCGATCAGTTCCTGACATTCCACCGACTGACTGAGGCTCCAGTCCAGCAAGCGCTGAAGTGGAAATTCGCAGGCGAGGTCCAGGTCTGGCATGTGGGCCAGCTCTGAGTTCAATACCTGCAGCCGGGCTGTCTGGATTTCATCCGGCACACGCCATTGGCTCACGTGGGTTTTGGCGCGCTCAAGAAGGGTCTTCAGCCGCTCTTGCTGGCTGTCATCGAGCGACTGTACAGCTCGAACGCGAGCAATGGCTGTTTCTCGGGCTGAGAGCCAGTTATGGATCAGTTCAGGGTGGTAAACCAGAAACGGTGCCATACCCAGACCAGTGGAGTTCCCGATGCCCAAATGCCGCTTGATGTTGGCGTCCAACCGAACGGCTTTCGCGCCACCCAGCGCTTGAGCCACGTGTTCCACAAGATCGTGGGTGAAATGGCGAATGAGCCAGACCGTGAGCATCTCAGCGGCAAAAGGCCCGCCCAGCCCCGGGCGATCCGAAAAGACAAATCGGTCGGCAATGCCGAATTTCCCGTTACCGTAAACAGCCGTGGTCCGCATCAGATAGCCAATGGAATCGACCAGCTCGATGTCGGGTTGCTCCCCTTTGGCGAGAGCCTCTGCAACGTGTCCAAACAGGCGCACGGACTTGTTCGAGCGGCTGATGACCAATTCTTTTTCTGAATAGCGTCCGGCTTCCTGCTTGGGCAAGTTGGCTTCCAAGCGGTCTAGGTCGCTTTCTTCTGGCACACCGTCAAACAGCGCAAAACTCGCGTCCCATGCTTCTGCGATCACCCGGTCAGACCGATCTGCGTCAGCCAGGGCGTTTGAAAACGCGATCAGGGAGTAGGTATGCCCTCCCAACACAAGCCGGTAGGTCGCGCGACCATAGCCGTTCTGATCCATGGTCCAGCGGGTGCGTTTGACCTCTACTTTGTCGGCAATCAAATGCCGGATCATCGAACGACCAAAGCTCAAACGGGTTGGAAAGGCCGAGCCAAGGCGCTCAAGGCGCATGACTGTATCGGGGGACCGCAGCTCTAACCGGCTATCGCTGAAAGAAATCGAACTCATGACGCTGATAATGGCACAAAATTCGCTTCGAAGAACCGATACCAATTGCCGCCCATCACGCCGGCGACTTCGGCATCGCTCATCCCGACGTCGCGAAGGCCTTCTTCGATGCTGTCAAAGTGTCGGTTGTCCTCAAACCAATCCGGCATGGGCGGAAAGCCGGGGTTGTCAGCAGAGCCTTCCCCGTAGTCGATCTTCTTGGACCAGCGACCGACGCGCATCCACTCAACCACGCTGTCAGGCTGGTCCTGACACAGGTCCGTTCCAATCCCGATATTCTCCGCGCCATAACGAGACGCACACTCGGCGATCATTTGGCAAAAGCTCTCACGGGTACAGTTGGAGCCGTCTTTAAGGTGGTGGGGGTAGACAGAGAACCCAAGCATGCCGCCTCGCCCAGTCAGCGCCCGCAACACCTCGTCGGACTTGTTTCGCAGCGCAGGGTGCCACCAGTGCGGGTTGGCGTGCGTGATGGCGATAGGACGGCTGGAAATATCAATGGCTTCCAATGTTGAACGCTCAGCGGAATGAGACATGTCCACGACCAGACCGACGCGGTTCATCTCAGCAATAGCCTGTTTGCCAAAGCGCGTGATTCCGGGGTCTTCGGCCTCATAGCAGCCGGTCGCCAGAAACGACTGGTTGTTGTAGCTCAGCTGCATGAAGCGAGCGCCCAGCGTGTAACAGATTTCGATCAGCCCGATGTCATCTTCAATGGGCGAGGGATTCTGAAACCCAAAGAAGATCGCCGTGCGTCCTGTGGCTTTTGCGGTGTCTATATCCGCAGCGGTCCGGCCCATCATAATGCGATCCGGAAAACGCTCGAACCATTGGTTCCATGCTTCGATCTGCAGCACCATTTCGCGGAAGGTTTCATGGTAAGCGATAGTCACATGAACCGCATGCACACCGCCCTGTGCCATCTCCTCGAAAATCTTCGGAGACCAGTTGGCGTATTGCAGGCCATCGATACGGTACGGCGTGGTCATGGGATGCTTGTTCCTTTGGGCGAGAACGCCTCTTTCTTTGTGTGATGTTTATCCGGCTTGAGTCCCGGGCCAGCAAGTCAGCTTGCGACCATGCATCGCCAAACTGTGCCGTTTCGGGGACTCCCAAGGCATCACTTTAACGCTTACACTCCCATCCATGAAACAGTTCGAAAAATCATTCACCCAACAGGAAGCCATTCCTGCGCAGGGCATCGAAGACGCGGTCGCCATTTTGCAAAGCGGTCGTATCCATCGTTACAATACCGGACCGGGTGAGTCGGCTGAGACCAGCTTGCTCGAGCAGGAATACGCAGCCTATCAGGGTGCAAAATATTGTCTTGCCGTCACTTCAGGTGGGCAGGCCATGCAGATTGCCTTGCGCGCGGCAGGACTAAAGCCCGGTGACAAAATCCTTGCAAATGCCTACACGCTCGCACCCGTTCCCGGTGCGATTCACGCTTGCGGCGGTGTGCCGGTCTTCGTGGAAATTGGCCATGACTGGCTAACAGACATTGGCGATCTGCGTGCCAAGGCCGAAAGCAGTGGTGCGAAGTTCTTCATGCTTTCACACATGCGAGGTCACATCGCAGACATGGATGCGATTACGGCCATCTGTGAGGAGTTCGGCATTGCGCTCGTCGAAGACTGTGCGCACACCATGGGCGCGAAATGGCAGGGCAAGCGTTCGGGCAACTTTGGCAAGGTCGCTTGCTTCTCCACGCAGACCTATAAGCACATGAACTCGGGCGAGGGCGGTTTTCTGACGACCGATGATGAGGAACTGGCCGCGCGTGCCGTAGTTCTGTCCGGTTCGTACATGCTCTACGAACGCCATGGCGCTGCGCCGGGGGGCGACGTGTTCCGGCGCATTCGGCTTGACACGCCAAACTGTTCCGCACGGCTGGACAACCTGCGGGCCACCATCCTGCGCGCGCAGTTGGGCCAACTCGACCAGAACTGCAAGCGCTGGAATGATCGCTATCAGGCACTGGAAGCGGGTTTGCGCGGGATTGCAGGGGTTGAAGTCGTCGAGCGGCCTCAGCACGAAGCCTACGTGGGATCATCGTTCCAGTTTCACGCCAACGTCCCGGACATACCGGAACTGGTCGCAGCGTGCGGGCGGCGTGGGGTTGAGCTGAAGTGGTTTGGCGGGGCTGAACCCGTCGCTTTCACCAGCCGCTATGACAGTTGGCAATATTTTGGTGAGGTTGAGCCACTCCCGCAGACGCTCAAGACGCTCTCGACCACGGTCGATCTGCGCGTGCCGCTTACCTTCAGCATCGAAGACTGCAGCGATATTGCTGAAATCATCGCCGAAGAAGCCTCCCGGCTCGCGGCTTAGGAACAAGGGAACGCGCTCATGTCTGGTGTTGACCCCGTCGTCATTGTGGGCGGAGCCAGAACCCCCATTGGCAGCTTTCAGGGTGCGCTTTCTGGCTTTACCGCCGCTGAGCTTGGCGGTGCCGCCATTGGGGCCGCCTTGGACCGTGCCGGGGTTGAAGCTTCGGCGGTTGATGAAGTCATCATGGGCTGCGTTTTACCCGCTGGGCAGGGACAGGCTCCAGCCCGGCAAGCGGGGTTTCATGCCGGCCTCTCGGATGCAGTTCCAGCCACGACAGTCAACAAAATGTGCGGTTCGGGTATGAAAGCCGTGATGCTCGCCATGGATCAGCTGCTTGCCGGAAATGCCGAAGTCATCGTGGCTGGCGGCATGGAAAGCATGAGTAACGCGCCTTATCTCCTTCCCAAAATGCGCGGTGGTGCACGCATGGGCGAGACCACGGCGCAGGACCACATGTTTCTCGATGGCCTGCAGGACGCCTACGAAGAAGGGCGGCTTATGGGGTCGTTTGCCGAAGACTGTGCGGAGAAATACCAGCTGACCCGGCAGGCTCAGGACGACTACGCACTGCAATCGCTGTCTCGCGCGCAAAAGGCGCAGGCTGAGGGGCTGTTTGTGGAAGAGATGGTGACCATGACCGTTTCGACCCGCAAGGGCGATATTCAGGTTTCAGCCGATGAGCAGCCTGAACGGGCCATGCCGGACAAAATCCCGCATCTGAAACCTGCCTTCAAGCCCGATGGCACCGTGACAGCTGCCAATGCTTCTTCGATCTCGGATGGCGCGGCGGCGCTGGTTCTCATGCGCGAGAGTACAGCCCGGGCGAGAGGATTGGCGATCAGGGCGCGACTGGGCAGTTACGGCACCCACGCACAAGCACCCGGCTGGTTCACCACAGCCCCGATTGGCGCGATCAAACAGGCGCTCAAGCGGTCTGATTTGACCGTGGAAGACGTGGATTTGTGGGAGATCAACGAGGCCTTTGCCGTCGTTCCGATGGCTGCAGCGCATGAGTTGGGGTTGGACGCCGAGCGGTTGAACGTGCGTGGCGGCGCGTGCGCCGTCGGGCACCCCATTGGTGCTTCGGGGGCTCGTATCATCGTGACGCTGCTGCACGCTATGGAGGCTAGTAAAGCTCAAACGGGTGTGGCCGCCCTGTGCATTGGAGGTGGCGAGGGTACGGCCCTGACCCTGCACAGGTCCGGCTAAACCTGTATCCGGTGCGCATAGAGGTGCTGGTAGTGCGGCAAGACCTCGGCATAGACGTCCTGCACACGTTGCGGCATCTCTGATACGGGCTTGGCATCGCGCCGCGGCTGGGGCTTCAGGCCATCGGAATTGCGCAACAGCTCGTGGAATGACCCGCCATCCCACCAACTGACCTCATCACGCGGCCCCGGCTCCCAGCTCAGTGCACGTTCAATAAACGGAATACCAAGGGCCTCGCACCACGCCTGAACCACACCAAAAGGGTTGGCGAGGACGTCATCGCTGTCGATCACTGGTGGTGGCGTTCCACCGTTACGTTCAGTGATGATGTCGAACAGTTCTCGCTGTTCCTTGAAGCCGGTTTCCTTGATGTGAAAGTCTGGCCAGTGCTTGAACATGGACGCAATGGTTTTGGCCGGATCGCGGATCAGGAAGGAATGGTTGAACATGTCGAACAGTTCATCATTCCACATATGGTCGATATAGAGCGGGAAATCCTTAGAGAACACTGGACCTTCAGCCGACAGCTGCTTGAGGGTTTGGTGGACGCCGGCAAGCGTCAGTCCGGGTGTCCGAACACTGTCTTCTGTCAGGCGTGGCCACAGCGGGTCATCACCCTGATACCATGCCTCGCCATAGGGTTCGTGCAGGCAGTTGAAGTCGCCGCGTTGGCGCATCATCCATTCAAAGGCTGTCGATGTTGAACGCGGAACCGCCCAAAGGGCCAGTATTTTTGTCATGGGTTTCAGGCTTTCAGGGAAGAGAGCAGGCGGCCTTGCTCGGTTTCCGGAGCCAAGCCCAGCGTTCGGTAAATGCGCCAATAGAGTGCGTTATCGTGGGTGATTACGGGCTTACCCAACTGCGCCTCCAACTCGACTTCGAGGTGCACAAAACGCTGAGCTTGTCCGTTGGGGCCGGACCGGAAGTTGCACATGCCGTTGGCCAGGTAAGCATCTGCGTTCGGCGCTTGCTCAGCGACGTAGCTCATCGATTTTGACGCCAGATCACCGTCGAAGCACCAAATTGCCGCGTTGCACTCTTCTTGGCTGCTGATAAAGCCCTGATCGACGAAGTTACCAGCGTAGAGCACGTCGAAACCTGCTTCTTTGAGGAAATCCACTGTGCCCTGCCACCAGGTTGGCCAGTGATAGACAGCATTGAGCGCTACTTTTTCCACGTTCATGGCGCGCAGCGCTTCAACCATCGCATAGCCGGCCATGTGGAAAGAGGTTTCGTATTTGTCAGAGAGCATCTCGCAGTGCTGTCGAATGCCTTCGACACCCAAGCCACTGGCGTGCACCCAATTTGAGCCGACCTGACCGCAAACATCCGCGCCGTTGTTGGCCATACACTCCACGAATTCCTCCAACAGCCCGAAGTTGCGCTTGCGCTGATTGAGTTGATGTTCGTAGTCCGGTACATGCAGCATGCGTCCGTGAACGCCTACCGAGCCGGGGGACATGCGTAGGAAATCAGAGGGCGCTGCGTCGAAATCGTGGGGTGGACAAGTGAAGCCTACCTGATGAGGGAAAAGCTTGTTCTTTGGGACCGCCCAGTGGGCTGGTTTCTTGTAGTCTGACACAGCGATAAGTCTCCTCGTTTGCCATCCGGTCTAAAGCAGGACGCAACAGACTCAATCGCTCGCGCGACTTGAATGTCGTTTTTGAAAAGTGCTTAGAAAGAGAAGTTTTGAGGACAATCAGACATGATGCCCTCAACCCCCCAATCCACCATTGACCGTACTTTTTCCGGCTCATTGGCTGTCCAGATATTCACGCTCAGACCCTTGGCACGCGCGCGCCGGACGTCTTCGTGGGACAAGGTTTCCCACCACATGTTCAATGCCTGTGCGCCAGTCTCACGGGCAACTTCAAACACCTCGTTGCTGACTTCCTCGGCAATCACAGCGAGCGCCAAATCTCGAAAAGCCGACCGCGCCAGACGCAGGACATCGAAATCAAAGCTCGACAACAGGATATGATGACCTGGGAAACAGTTATCTGACAAAACAGATGACACAGCATCGACAAGTGCGGCGG
>JBMTIF010000077.1:0-8187 GCA_049437045.1 Alphaproteobacteria bacterium
AGCATCCGCCGGAACGGGCAAGACCCGCGTTCTGACCAACCGTTTGCTTGCCCTGCTACTCGAAGGGGCTGAGCCGCGGGAAATCCTTGCTTTGACCTTTACCAAGGCCGCCGCTGCGGAAATGGCTGACCGTGTCAGCGAGGCTTTGGAAGAGTGGGTGACCCTTGAAGAACCCAAACTCCACGATGCTCTGTTCAAGCTGGCGGGTAAGCCGCCAAGCGAAGATCAACTGGCCCTCGCGCGGAGGCTGTTTGCCAAGGTGCTGGAGGCGCCGGGCGGTCTGAACATTCAAACGATTCATGCCTTTGCGCAAAGCCTGCTGGGGCGTTTCCCGGTCGAGGCCGGGGTTCAGCCGGGGTTCAAGGTTTTGGAGGACAGTGAAGCCAAAGCACTCCTTGAAACCACTGTAGACCGCTTTCTTGCCGGGCTGATTAGTCGCGAAGACCCTGCGCTGTCCCGGGTCTTCGAAGTCATGGGGGAAGACGCCTTTCGCGATATCCTCGCCGGGCTGATCCGGGAACGCGGCAGGGTGCAGCGGCTGAGGGGGCGGAACAAGAAGTCGGCCAGCGCTATCCTTGGTCCTCTGCGCACGCGGCTGGGATTGCAGGAGGGCGATACCGCTGAGGCGATCCGCACCGCACTGGCGCATGAACAGGGTCTTCCCGCCGACGTGCACATGGCGCTCAAGGCCTATGGTGATTGGGCTGAGACTGGGGGCGCCACACCGAACAACAATAACCGCACGGTTTTTGACGCCGTGGCGTGGGCAGCGCAGTCGAGGCTGGAGGACCGGCTCGCGACCCTCAGTCAGTATGACTTGATGTTTGTTAAGGCTGACGGTGGTCGGCGAAAGTTGGAAAAGGGCGCGCTCGTCAAGAAATTCTGCGAAACCCACCCCGACGCGGTGGAGGCTATTCTCGCCGAACAGGAGCGGGTTTACCCGCTGGTCCACGCTCTGCGCGCCCTTCGCCAAGTCGAGATTTCAGAGGCGTTGCTCGATACGGCGGGCCTTGTCATGGAAACCTATGAAACGGCCAAAAAGGCGATCAGTCGGGTCGATTTTGACGATCTGATCCTAAAAACCATAGATTTGCTGACTGCCGAAGATGGCTCGGGGCTTTGGGTGGCCTACAAGCTGGATCAGGGTTTGAGTCACGTGTTGGTCGACGAGGCGCAAGACACCAACCCGGATCAGTGGGACATCGTACGCGGGCTGACCGATGCGTTTTATGATGGCACCAATGCTGACCGTGAGCGGCCTCGCACCACCTTTGTGGTGGGTGACCTCAAACAGTCGATTTATGGCTTTCAGCGGGCTGATCCACAGGTCTTCGAGAACATGCGCGGGCGCTTTGAGCGGGACGTGAAGCAGGTCGAAGGCGGGATGTGGATTGACCCCGTTCTGAACGTGACTTTCCGGTCGTCGCAGCCGGTTCTGGATGCCGTGAATCTGGTCTTTACCCATGAACAAAACGCCAAAGGCCTGACATTTGAGAATCAGGACTGGCCCCATCACCTTACCGGGCGACCCGATGCAGGCGGGATGGTGGAAGTCTGGGATCAGGTCGAAGCCAAACCCGAAGACCCCAATGCAGAAAGGGTCGTGGTGCGGCCTGATGATGATCTGGACGAGGAGGACCGCCCCGAGGTTGAACTTGCCAAGCTCTTGGGTGAGCGGATCAGCGGTTGGCTCAATGATCCAGCAACCGGAGAGGGACAGTTGGGCTGGCTGTCCAATCACGAGCGACCGATGCGGGCGGAAGATATTCTGGTGCTGGTCCGTTCTCGATCCGGACCCTTCATCAATACCTTGACCTATACGCTGAAGAAAAAGGGCGTGCGGGTCGCGGGGGCGGACCGGATGAAGTTACAGGAGCAGCTGGTTATCAAGGACTTGTTGTGTCTGACGGAATACCTGTTGCAGCCAAGCGCTGATCTGGCGCTGGCAACGGTTTTGCGCAGTCCCTTGTGCGGTTTTACGGGCGAGCAACTCTATGAGCTGGCTCACCGACGGGGCGAGAAAGAAACACTTGAGTCAGCGTTGGCCAAGGCCGCAGCCAATGGCAACCGCGCAGCGCAGGAGGCTCGAAATCTGTTCCAGACCCTGCGGGGGCAACTCGCTTCAACACCCTATGTTTTTTACAGCAACCTTCTCACCCGGCTTGAGGCTGGCATTCGGTTTTCGGGTCGTTTAGGCCCGCAGGCCACGGACGCACTCAAAGAGTTCCTGCGTGCTGCCTTGACCTATGAGCGTGGCAAGACGCCGACCATTCCAGGCTTTTTGGGCTGGTTGTCCAAGGCGGAAATCGAAGTGAAGCGAGAGCAGGAAGGTGCCAACGGAGGCGTGCGCATCATGACGGTTCATGGCTCCAAAGGCTTGGAAGCGCCCGTTGTGATCCTGCCGCACACCCACCGGAAAATGGATGACATCGCGCGCGATAAGCTGCGCTGGTACGAGAATGATGAATCTCCGGCACCGCTGCCGTACTGGAAGCCGTCCAAGGAGGCTTCACCCTTTCAAACCGAAGAGCTGGACGCCCGTGACAAAGCCCGAGCCGAGGAAGAGGAACGCCGTCTGCTCTATGTTGCCATGACGCGGGCAGAGGATCGGCTGATTGTCTGAGGATGGAAAACCCGCACCAGTTCGGATGAGCGAAAGGCTGAATCAGCAACGTGGTACGACACGATTGTTAACGCAATGGCAGCGAACAGTGCGGTTCAGAAACTGAACCCTGCAGAAGGCGAAATCGCCGGCACGCGATACCGTCTCTATGCCCCCACAATCAGGCCTGACCGGGTCTTAAAGGTGGCAGACGGCTCAGAGCAAATCGCGTCGGACCAAAGAGCGCCTCAAGGGAGAACCGATGAGGCCGTACTGGCAGCTCTCCGCGCGCCTATGCCGCCCGAACCTGCGCCACCGCGACCCTTTACTCCCAGCCAGATGCTTGAAGAACCGGCATCGCCCTCGCCACTGGCGGCACTGCACAAGTTGCGCGGCAGTGGTCCGACGGCACGGGGTCACCGCTCGGCATCACCGTTTTTCCGGGGCAATGTGCTGCACGGGCTGTTACAGCGTTTGCCCGACGTCCCGGAAAGCGAGCGTCAGGACGCGGCGCGACGGTTTCTGAGCCGATCATCCTTTGATCTGATCCCAAAGCAGATTGAGGATTGGAGCGCAGAGGCCTTGGCCATTACCAATGATCCAAACTTCGCGGACCTGTTCAGCACGCGCAGCCGAGCGGAAGTCGCGGTGACGGGAATCGTTGGGGAATTGGTGGTGTCAGGGCAGATTGACCGTCTGGTAGAACGCGACGATGAAGTCTGGGTTGTGGACTACAAATCCAACCGCCCACCTCCGGCCGACGCAGCTCACGTGCCTGAGAGTTATCGTGTGCAGTTGGCCACCTACAAATCAGTGCTTCAGGGCTTGTATCCGGGTAAAGCAATCCGCACGTTCCTGTTGTGGACTGAAACACCGCGTCTGATGGAAGTGCCGGTTGGTGACGAAGACCTGCCTCCATCTGCAAAAACCTAAAGCAGTGATTGACCTTGCTGGTCTGCTGACTTTAGGGTCGGTTCGATTCATTATTTTATGCGCCTCTCATTGTGGCGCGCGTGCTGGGAAAAAGGGAGACAGGCTATGGCCGTTGTTGAAGTTACAGATGCTACTTTCCAATCTGAAGTCGTTGCATCCGAAAAGCCGGTTTTGGTGGATTGCTGGGCGGATTGGTGCATGCCGTGTAAAGCCATTGCTCCGTCTCTGGATCAGCTGTCAGACGAGATGGCCGATCAGATTACCATTACCAAGCTGAACGTTGATCAGAATCAGGCGACTGCACAGGGCCTGAACGTGCGTAACCTGCCGACCCTGATGATCTTCAAGGGCGGCGCACCGGTTGCCATGCTCGCAGGCGCACAGCCAAAGTCTTCGATCAAGTCTTGGATCGAGCGCAATATCTGATCAGAAATCGGACAAGCGATAGACAATGGGAAAGGGTTCGCCGTCGGTGAACCCTTTGTCGTTTGTGAGGAACCCGTCACAGCCCTGATCCAGTGCCGTGGCGAAATGCAGGGCATCGGGTAAGTCCAACTTGAAGTCCACAGAGACCTGCGGCGCTGTCCAGAGGACCCTTGCGCTGACAGGCTGCAGCTCAATCCCGAAGCGGTCCCCGTCGAAGAAGCGTTCATAGGCCAAAAGGACAGCTTCATTGTCCCGACGAACTGCGCCCATGAGGCATTCGCTCACCACCAACTCACTGCTGATCAAATCCACGCCTTCCAGCCGCAGTTCCCGCAGGATTTGATGCACCAGACCGTGATAATCCGAGTTTTTCTCGACCAGATAAATGATCACGTTGGCGTCCAGATAGACCCTTTGGCTTTGCAGAAGGTCGTCCAACATGACTCTAGACCGCCTTTCGACCAGCAGCGACGGTCTGCCCCTGATTTTCAGCCAGGAAAGCCCCAGCCAGATAAAGCTAGCCACAGACCAGAACCATGCCAGCATCCTCGTCTGCAAGAATTCGGAGAGCGGCAGCCAGAGAGGGCGCTGTTTCGGCGCTGTCAAAACCCATCTCATGAGCAGCCTCAGCTGCTGCGTGGGCTGACAACGTTGCCGCGGCTCCGGGTATTGCCACCGCAACAGCCCGCCCGACTTTTGGCAGCAGAGGTTTGACGAACCCTTGCGCATCCTTGGTTTCGAGCAGGCCGTAAATCAGATAAACCGGCTTGCCGGTTGGCAGGCTTTGGGCAATGGCCTGTCCGGCATTGGCATTGTGCGCGCCGTCGATGATCAGGTGATGTTTCCCCGACCCGGCAGCTTCCCAGAGAACGCCTTCTTCGATCGTCTGCATCCGTGCGGGCCATTTGGCCTGCGTGAGGCCCGTCTCGATCGCTGCCGGTGCCAACCCAAGAAAGGCCGCAGCAGCCGAAGCGAGAGCCGCATTGGTGCGCTGGAAGTCACCCAAGAGGCTGAGTTTGACGTCCTGACTCAAGGGGATGACGGGTTGAAGTGTCGTCTCGCGGTTTTTGGCTTCTTCCTGCAAAACAGCAGACACGCTGTCTTCCTGCGGAACAAAAAAGGCCGGAACACCGGGTTTGAAAATACCGGCTTTCTCCCGCGCAATCGCTTCGATTGTGTCACCCAGAAAATGCTGGTGGTCCATATCGATCCGCGAGATCAGCGAAACCGCCACCGCTTCGGGTGGGAGGATGTTGGTAGCGTCCAAGCGCCCGCCTAAACCCGTTTCCAGCAGGACAAAATCAGCCGACGTTTCAGCGAAGGCCAGAAAAGCGGCAGCCGTGGTCAATTCGAAAAAGGTGCCAGGCTCATTACCGTTGGCAGTCTCAACGCGCGTGAGTACGTCCAGTAAGGCTGCGTCGCTGATGGTTTCTCCAGCCAACTGGATGCGCTCGGCAAAGCGGACCAGATGCGGGCTGGTATACACATGCACCGTCTTGCCGGCGGCTTCCAGCATGGCCTTGAGGAAGGCGAGGGTCGATCCTTTTCCATTGGTGCCCGCGACGTGAATGGCGGGTGGCATGCGGCGTTCCGGACGGCCCAGATCGTCGAGCAGCGCGTCCAAGCGGTCGAGGGACAGATCAATCAGCTTTGGATGCAGGGCAAGGAAGCGGTCAAGCGCAGCTTTTACGCTTTCGTCTTCATGCATCATGCTTGGTCAAAACTCGCAATTGGCTCGTCTTCGGCCATAGGCGGCAAGGCTGGTGTGGTGTTTTCCGCCGATCCCGGCACGCCACGCAACAGGCTGAACAGCGTAATCAATCGACCCCGCAGTTCCAGTCGATCCACGACCTGATCGACCATGCCATGCTCTTTGAGGTATTCGGCGGTCTGGAAGTCGTCGGGCAGTTGCTCACGGATTGTTTCCTCGATCACGCGCCGACCCGCGAAGCCAATAACGGCATCGGGTTCAGAGATCGTCAAGTCACCCAGCATGGCAAAGCTGGCCGTGACCCCGCCTGTGGTGGGGTTGGTCAGCAGAACGATGTAGGGCAAACGGGCTTCACGCATCCGCTCCACCGCGATCACGGAGCGCGGCATTTGCATCAGGCTCAAAATGCCTTCCTGCATGCGGGCACCACCGCTGGCCGGAACAACCAGCAGGGAGGCGTTATATTTCACCGCTTCTTCCGCAGCGAGAACCAGCGCTTCGCCAACAGCGCGGCCCATGGATCCACCCATAAAGGCAAAGTTGAAGGCGGCAATTACGACCTGACGCTCACCCATATTACCGCGTGCCACGATGACGGCATCTTTCTCCGCCGTCTTGGACTGATATTCTTTCAAGCGAGCGATGTAAGGTTTCTTGTCTTTGAACTTAAGTGGATCAGCAGGCATTTCCGGCAGCTCAAGCCGCAGGTAATTGCCATCATCGAACAGGCTTTCCAGACGCTCGTGCACACCCATGCGGTGATGGTGCCCGCAGTGGGTACACACCTGCAGGTTTTCCGCGAGCGCCTTATGGAACAGCATCTGGTCGCAAGCCTGACACTTGGTCCAAAGGTTATCGGGCGTTTCTTTCTTGTTGCCGACCAGGCGTTGGATGCCGGGGCGGACGTGTCGAGATAGCCAGTTCATAGAACCTCAGATGGGGTTAGCGAACGCCCTGTGAAAGGGTCTTGGTAAATTCTAGCACAGCTTGGACCAATCCGGGCTTTGGTCGCCCGTCTTCGTCGAGATTGTTTTCAATCTGCCGAACAATGGCTGAACCCACGACCGATGCGTCTGCTACGGAGCCGATTTCGCGAACCTGTTCTGGCGTATTGATACCAAAGCCAACTGCGATGGGCAGATCAGTGAAGCTTTTGAGCCGCGCTACGGCGGCTTCGACCGCGTTCTGGTTGGCTGAGGCTGCGCCGGTGATGCCAGTGATCGACACGTAATACACAAAGCCCGAGGTGTTGTTGAGGACCGCGGGCAAGCGTGCTTCATCGGTTGTTGGTGTGGCCAGACGGATGAAGTTCATGCCAGCTTTATTGGCTGGGATGCACAGCTCTTCGTCTTCTTCCGGGGGTAGATCAACCACAATCAGACCGTCCACGCCAGCAGCCTTCGCCGCGGCGAGGAAGCGATCAACACCGTAGATGTAGATGGGGTTGTAGTAGCCCATGAGGATCAGCGGCGTATCCTTGTCTTCCTTGCGGAACTCCTGAACCATTTCCAACGTCTTGGGCAGGGTTTGCCCGCCTTTCAGAGCACGCTGGGCGGCAAGCTGGATCGCGACACCATCCGCCATCGGGTCGGTAAAGCACATACCCAGCTCGATGATGTCGGCACCGGCACCCGGCAGGCCTTTGAGGATTTCCAGACTGGTGTCCATATCCGGGTCGCCGGACATGATGTAAGAGACAAAACCCGGGCGGCCTTCAGCCTTCAACTCAGCGAATTTTGTGTCGATCCGGGTGGTCATTGAGTGGTTTCTCCCATTACGTCGGCCATGTCGAAGCCGAGGTGCTTGGCGACCGTGAAGATGTCTTTATCACCCCGACCGCACATGTTCATGATCATGATGTGGTCCTTGGGCAGATCGGGCGCGATCTTGGCCACGTGCGCCAGCGCGTGAGAGGGTTCCAGCGCAGGGATGATGCCTTCGGTGCGACAGCATAGCTGGAAGGCTTCCAGTGCTTCATCGTCTTTGGCGTAGACGTATTCCACGCGGCCAATATCACGCAGCCACGAATGTTCTGGACCAATGCCCGGGTAATCAAGACCAGCAGAAATCGAGTGGCCTTCGATGATCTGACCGTCTTCATCCTGCAGCAGGTAGGTTCGGTTGCCGTGCAGCACGCCCGGCTTTCCACCGGTCAGTGAAGCCGCATGCTCATCGCCTTCAAGACCAAAGCCGCCCGCTTCCACACCGATGATCCGAACGTCGGTGTCATCCAGGAATGGGTGGAACAAGCCCAGAGCGTTGGAGCCACCGCCGATGCAAGCCACCAGCGAGTCCGGCAGGCGACCTTCGCGTTCCAGCATCTGCTGCTTGGCCTCCGTTCCGATAACGGACTGGAAATCGCGGACCATAGCCGGGTAGGGGTGTGGTCCGGCAGCGGTACCGATGATGTAGAAGGTGTCTTCGACGTTGGTGACCCAGTCGCGCAGCGCCTCGTTCCTGGCGTCCTTCAGCGTGCCGGACCCCGATGTCACAGGCCGCACCTCGGCGCCCACCA
>JBMTIF010000078.1:0-8105 GCA_049437045.1 Alphaproteobacteria bacterium
CTGCCAATGCGAAAAAGTGCATGCATTCAGTGATTTGAGCGTGTGAATTTCGGGAATTAGGCCTCGAAGGCTTCGACAATGTCGCCGTTTCGGTCAACACAACAGGTCAGGAGCGGACCACCAAACCCACATCCAGCATCGACAAATGTCGTGTGCTTAAGTTCGGAAATACCCAAATGGTTCGGGTGCCACCCAGCAAAGACTCGCTTGAATCCATCAAAAGGCTGTTCCATCCGCAGAAAACTAGGGTGGCCCCACCAGAAAGAGTCGGTCTGGCGCTCCAGCGTCAGGCTGGGATCAATTCCTGCATGGGTGAACAGGAATTTGTGATCAGAATCATAGGCGGCGCGTTTGATTGCCATGATCAGAGAATAGTGACCGGGCAGCGCGCGGATGGCAGAGCGAAGGCTGACCGTGTAGTTCGCAATTTCGCTTACCGACATGCGCGCAAACTTGGCTGCCTCCTGTCCACTGCTCCCATAGGCTCTCAGCGTGCCATCGAGTCCATGGTCCAGCATCCAGGCCAGCACCGATGGTGGTGATTTCGCAAAATGGAGTTGCAGGGTCCGCTCCAGCATTTCTTCCTGTGCGCCCCGCAAGTAGGCGATGTCGTGCGGGAACAGGAGAAAGCGCCCCATGAGATGACGGCGCAGTGCCAGCATTTCGTCGATGACGTCGCTGATCTGGTCCCCATAGCCCATGAAGTTGCCCAAATAGACCAGCCGATCACCTTCTTGGAAGTGCTGATCAATCACGTCATGGATCGCAACCAGACGGCTTAAATCACCGTGGATGCTTGATACCATCCAGATGCGATTGGCTCCGGTAAGGATTTCAAAACGATTAGGGCGGCTCATCGACCTCAGGCCTCAACAGAACGGCATCAAATACAGCCGTGGCGAATTAAATATGCACAATCGTTTAAGCGTGAATCGCGAATGGTCAAGAAAAGGCCGGAATCCAAGACTTTATGCGTATCGCTAAAGAAGAAAGACATGAAAAAGGGGGCCTAAGCCCCCTAAATTCTTGATTATTCAGACCTGTTAGGCGGCCCGTAATACCGTTTCCAGCTTCTCCGTTGCCGATTCTTCATCGATCTGCTCGATCGCTGCAAATTCGCGCGTCAAGCGGGCCAGTGCCGACTGGTAAATCTGGCGCTCAGAGAATGACTGCTCGGGCTGTTCCGCGCCCCGGTGCAGGTCGCGGACAACCTCAGCGATGGAGATTGGGTCACCCGAGTTGATCTTGGCTTCGTACTCCTGAGCACGGCGTGACCACATGGTGCGGCGCACTTTCGCGCGGCCGCGCAGGGTTGTGATCGCAGAGTCCATGACTTTCTTCGAAGAAAGGGGGCGCAGGCCCGACTGCTCAGCCTTGTTGGTTGGCACGCGCAGCGTCATGCGTTCGGAATCAAATTGGATAACGATAACCTCAACGGACAACTCGCCGAGGTCCTGGGTTTCGATGCCTTTGACTTCACCTACGCCATGGGTTGGGTAGACGACGATGTCACCGGCATCATATGTGTCCTGAGCCATATAAATGTTTTCACTCTTTGGTTCTTTTTGTCTTGGCGGCAGGAACAGCTTCGGCTATTTCTGCTTGGACGATGAACAAAATCTGGCTTCCAAGGCGTCTCTCTAGCCTCGGGGCGCAGTGTTTTTCGCTCTTGTCATTCCCCTAAAGTAGCAAATTTGTGGCATTTTGACAAACCCGGTGGCCTTATTTGGCTCCGGCAAAGGACAAATGCAGGCATGCGACCGTAACATGCCGAGATGGCATAAGTGGTAGCGATTATCCGATTGCGTGAATTGCCGGGCGATTAATCGCCTTTTCCGGGGTTGGGCGAAAAGAACTTCTCCAGTTTTCCGCTTATACCTTTGTATTCGTCGGCATCACTGGGAGCGTCTTTTTTCAAGGTGATCACCGGCCAGGATTCTGAGTAATCCCGGTTCAGCTCGATCCACTTGGTCGCGTCTGGGTCTGTATCCGGCAGGATTGCATCTGCCGGACATTCAGGCTCGCAAACGCCGCAGTCGATGCATTCATCAGGATGAATGACCAGCATGTTTTCACCTTCGTAGAAGCAGTCTACGGGGCAGACTTCAACACAGTCCGTATATTTGCACTTGATGCAGTCTTCGGTGACGACGTAGGTCATGCTCGCCTATTTCCCTGAAAGCAGGCCAGCGGGTGTAACTGGCCTGATAATTCGTTTTTTTGAACGGCGAACACCCTAATCGGGGAGTTTGATAGGTGCGTGCTTGTGCAGGTGCACGGGCTCGCCTGTCCGCCTTCTGGAAATGATATTGAGCATTTCGACGAAGATGGAGAAACCCATGATTCCGTATATCAATGCCTTCGGAACTTCATAGTGAAGCCCTTCACCCAGCAGGATCGCACCAATCAGCAACATAAAGGCAAAGGCCAGCATCTCCGTTGTCGGATGACGCTCCATGAACCGCGTCAGCGGCCCGGCAGCAACGAGCATGATAAACGTTGAGATCAGCACGCCACCCACCATGATCGGTACCAGCTGGTTGTAAGCAATGCCCACAGCCGTCAGGACGCTGTCGATGGAGAACACGAGGTTCAGCAGCAGAAGTGTAAACAGGATCTGAGCGAGCGGCAGACGCTTAGCCTGCCCGTCGGCGTGGTGATCATCGCCTTCCAGCTTCTCGAAGATTTCCTGTGTGGCTTTATAAATCAGGAAAACACCGCCGACGACCAGTATGGCACCCTTGACCGTAATATCCTGATGGTGGTCAGGCATGAAGGGCAGGGTAACAAGCTGGACGTTCTCAAATCTCAGCAAAATGCCGATGGAGAAGATGAGGGTAATCCTCGCAACCATCGCCATGATGATGCCCAGTGTCCTGGCACGTTCTTCCTGCCCCTGTGGCGCGCGCTTTGCGATGACGGCGATAAACACAACGTTATCAATGCCCAGAACGACGCCCATGAAGGACACGGTCAAAAGGGACAGAATTGCTGGAACTGTCAGCAATTCACTCAATGAAAGAAAATCCGAAAGCATTTCGAAGGACATAGCCCAACCCTTAATCTGCGATTATGCGGCTATGTTTATCGGTTTTGGCGAGAATATTAAAGATCTCGCAAACGATCTGTTTCTCTTCTTTCGCGCTTTGTCGGGCGCCCCGCGCCAAATTCCCGCTCAGCCACTGGCGCGGTTCGCGCATCCATGTGCTTGGATGCTTCCAGCTGGTCAGTCGACAGCTCGCTTTTCGGTTTGCGCTCTGGCAGGGGAGCCAGATCGTTATAAAGCAACCGGGCCTCTTCAAAGGGGCGACGGGATTGGCCCAAAGCTAGAATTTCGATGACTCGAATGTTCGGTCCTTGATGAAAGGTGAGAACATCACCGGCTTTCACTTCGGCTGAGGCTTTTCGGACCGCGACCTTGTTAATCCGGATTTTTCCACCGTTTGCAACTTCCGCCGCCAGCGTGCGGGTTTTGAAGAAACGCGCGTACCAAAGCCACTTATCGATACGCAGTTTTTCCGCAGGCTGGTCGGTCATCCCTGAAGGCTATTTCTTCAGTTGGGCCAGAACGGCGAACGGACTGTTTGGGTCCATTGGTTTTTCAACGTCCCGACGCGGTTTGTTCGCGCTCGCGGATCGCTGGTTTTTGCCACCTTTCCCTTTTCCAGCCTTTTTAGGCGGCCGGTTCCGTGGCGTTTGTTCACCGGTTTCTTCAGCCGGGCCGTCTTTCTGGGATGCGGTCTTTTTGGAGAGGGGGCGCCCGGCGCCTCGACCTCGACGCGTCCAAACCGCCGCATCAGCAGGTGCGATATCAGCGGGATCTTCTGCCATGGGAGCTTCCGTGGAAGAAGAATCAATATCTACAGGAGGGTTTTCGGCAGTTGAAACCTCTGTTTCCGCCGTATCTTCTGCGGGTGCTGTCGAAGACGCTGCGCTCTCATCTTTGTCTTGTGGTTTTTCTTCAGCTTTCGCTGCTGCTGCTGCGATGGCTTCAGTAGCGGTCAAACGGGAAGGCACATAGCCAAAAGCAAACATCAGTCGGCGGACCAAGGCGGCATCACAACCCAACTGCTGCTCCAGACCATCGGGCTGCAAGAAGTCGGCCTGAGCTCGGAATTGACTGTGCAGATGTCCGGCAAGCCGATCCAGGGCTTCAACCTGCCCAACAATCGGACGTTCTTTGCGGTCGCCACGACTGGGTGGATGCAAGACGGCAAAGCCTAGCGTCTGGTAAAGTGACAGGGGTACATCACGCTCGGGGTGCATGACTTTGGTGCCCTGTGCCGGCAGCATGTCGCGGACATCTGGACGTTCGTTCCAGAGAGACCAGAGCAGAACGCGCCACGGCCAGTGCTGGGTGTTGGAAAGTCCTCGCATCCATACGGCAAACCGGCCAATACGGATTCCCTGATCGTAGAGGGTTTTACGTTCTTCCTTACCCAAGTCATTAAGGAACTGCGAAATGCTTTCCCGATTGATCAGGCCGAAGTTCTCCACCAGCTGGAAAGCCAGACCCCGGGCCGTGCCCTTGAGCGGGGCAGACTGCAGTTCATGAAAAATCTTCATCCGGTTGCGCAGGTGCGAGCGGGTCCATTTTTCAATCCGCTGACGGATCTTTTCACGATCGTTGCCTTGCAGCAGGTCATTGTGAATAACCTCCACACCGGGGAAAAGAAGGCTCTCTCCCTTAATCAGGTGGCCCACCTGATTCTCGCGCCAAAGCAGATGCCCCGCTTCCGTAAGCCGGAAAGCACCATCATTGTCGGCCAGAAGCTGCTGAACGCGTTGTTCGACTTCCTTGACCATCACCCGACGGGCAGCCGTAAATACAGGTCGAGCGGACGAGTCCAAGATTGAAGGGTCCGGCGAGAACACCAATCCCTTGATGTGCCCAACGTGTTCGCCTTCGACTTTGACTGTGCCTTCCTTGGCGTCAATCTCTGCGTTCAAGTCTGCGCCGTCCATGAGTACCCTCGCCATAATCGTCGCCCGACGATCTACAAAACGCTGCGTTAATCGTTCGTGTAACGCGTCAGACAATTTGTCGTCAATTTTTCGCGCTTTTTCTTGCCAATACTTGGCATTTGTTACCCAAGAAGCGCGATGTGAGATGAAGGTCCACGTGCGAACCGAGGCAATGCGGTTGACCAAAGTGTCGATGTCGCCCTGCAAATTGTCTAGTCGCGAGACGTGCTGTTCAACGAAATCTTCGGGAACTCGACCCGCACCGCGGATCAGGTGTTGGAAAATCTGCCCCAAAAGTGCGGTGTGTTGTTCGAACAGGGTCTTCCGGAAATCAGGCACCTGAGCGACATCCCAAAGGGTCCGCAGGGCAGCACGCGACCGGGCAATTTTTGCCACGTCGTCGTCCTTGAGCAGAACTTTCAGTGCCTGATGATCTTCGGCATCCCGTGTTCGGCTTAATAGCGCATGTGGTGGTGGCTTTTCCAAAGACCTCAGAAGCCCAGCTGGTGAGCTGAAATCCAGATGCCGAGAACGCCACTGAAGCACTTCAACCGGGTCAAACCGATGGTTTTCCACCGCTTCAACGATGTCTTCGGGAAATCCACCGATTTCAGTAGTGGTACAAAAAGTGCCGTTGTTCATGTGCCGCCCAGCCCGTCCCGCGATCTGACCGACTTCGGGTGCGCGTAGGCGACGGGCCTGGCGACCGTCAAACTTACTGGTTTTGGCAAAAGTGACATGGTCCAGATCCATGTTCAGTCCCATGCCAATCGCGTCGGTGGCGACCAGATAATCGACCTCACCAGCCTGGTACATGTCCACCTGCGCATTCCGGGTGCGGGGACTCAGGGCGCCGAGCACAACAGCACAGCCGCCACGCATACCCCTCAGATTTTCTGCGACGTGGTACACGTCCGAGGCCGAAAACACCACGATGGCACTCCGACGCGGGACCTTTTGCAGTCGCTTGGGCGAGACATAGTTGAGCTCGGAGAATCGGGGGCGTGTTTCGATTTCACAATCAGGCAACAGCTCCCGAATGACGCCGGCCATGGTGTCCGAACCCATAAACATTGTTTCCATCGTGCCGCGTGCATTCAGCAGCCGATCTGTAAACACGTATCCCCGCTCAGGATCTGCACAGAGCTGGATTTCGTCGATTGCCAGAAAGGACACTGAGACATCCAATGGCATGGCTTCGACCGTACAAATCCAATATCGCGGGTTTTGAGGGATTATTTTTTCTTCGCCGGTCACAAGGGCAACTTGGCTTACGCCTTTTTGCTTGATGACCTTGTCGTAGTTTTCGCGCGCCAGAAGCCGCAGCGGGAACCCGATCATACCCGTCTCATAACCAAGCATCCGCTCGATCGCGAGATAGGTTTTGCCTGTATTCGTAGGGCCGAGTACCGCGGTCATCGGCCCTTCATAATTTGCACCAGTCATGCGGTGGAGACCTCTGTCGTCCGGGTCAGGCGTTAGCTCTCAGACTTGCGCATAACCTCATGACCGGAGAGTGGCAACCTGCGCCTTTTCGCGCAAGCGCATTTGCTACTGGAGACGACTCATCGCCTCTTTTATTCGGAGTTTTTCTTTTTTGAGATGTTGGAGCCTCAACCCATCGGGCAGAGGGCGCTTCTGTTCGTCCATAATGGACTGTTCGAGTTGCTGGTGACGTGTTTGTAAAGATGTCGAATAGGACAAGCCTCTTACTCCCTGCTTTTCTCGATTAACACATATACGATGGGTGCAGGGGAGGCTTGCGTCAAGGGCAATGGAAGGTGCAATCATTGCTTTTTTTGGCAAAATTTTCGCTTTTTGCCTGTATTGGAGCTCTCTAATGCTCCACAAGGTCGGTAATTTTTATGCGCCCATGACGCGCGACCGAAGGCCTCCAATGGTACCAAAAACACGCACGACATTGCGCAGTCGTTGTTCCAAAAATCGCTTCGTCGATGTCAGTTCAGGATCATCTGTAGCCAGCCAATAGGTCAAGGTCGCCCCATAGACCCCGGACAGTAGTGTCCGTTTGGTCACGAAGTTGAAGTCGCGGTCCGAGGCACCAACGGCTTTCCAGGCAGCATCAGCAGTGGCCCAGGTGAGTCGAGTCCCCGTGTACAGGTGATGCGGCAAAGCCAAATGAGAGAGGCCCCGGCGAACTGCTTCTTTGACGGGTGCTGCTTGCTCAAGACGGTGGCTGAGAATTCGGTGTAATTTGTCAGTCGTCCCCAACGCGTCAAAGTCCTCGTCCTGCATAACCTCCAGCATGCGCTCGTCGGCCAGTTTGGAATGGCCTGCGATCATGGAAACTGGTGTTGGAAACCAATCCATTGCCAAGGCGAGGGGAATCTCTGTTTCCTCCGCAGCTCGGCGAAGGGCGGCATTGCTCCACCCATCAAAGGTCGCATGGTGCGCAATCGCGTCGATCAGGGCGGGCTGGTTATAAGTCTCTGTCATGCTTTGGAAATGTGCTCGAACACAGCTTTCGTCAACCAGTCGAGTTGTCCCACCGTTCTGCCCCGTCGTTTAGCAAGGGTTTCCATGCGCCACACGCACGGCCCGGGGCTTTGCTTTTTCAAATTGCTTTTGGTAAACAGCATCCGAACTTGCGTGGAACTTCTGCGCGAGCACGTGTTTTATTTGCCCGAGAGCAGGGCGTATCAAAAGGTTAGGGAGCATCCCGTGGAAGTATCCGTTCGCGACAACAATGTAGATCAGGCGCTGCGCGCACTGAAAAAGAAACTACAGCGCGAAGGTGTATTCCGTGAGATGAAGCTGCGTCGCCACTTCGAAAAGCCATCCCAGCGTCGCAAGCGCGAGAAGGCAGAAGCGGTTCGCCGTTACCGCAAGGTGATGCGCAAGCGCATGGAGCGCGAGGGCTACTAGGCCTTCGCCCACAACGCGGCACCGCCGTGTTCGACGCTCAAATCCGCAAAATAATTGACCCACCGACGAACCGCCTTGCTTCCTGGTTTGTCGGTCGGGGAATAAGCGCCGATCAGATTACGCTGGTCGGCTTTTTTGTTGGCATTCTCACCATTCCTGCCCTTTGGCTCGGTTATCCTTTGGTGGCTCTGCTGCTCATCGGGTTGAACCGCCTTGCGGATGGACTTGATTGCGCCGTTGCCCGCCAGACGGCA
>JBMTIF010000079.1:0-7983 GCA_049437045.1 Alphaproteobacteria bacterium
ATCCGCGATAGCGATGCTCGTCCAGCAGCTGGTTGAGGCCCGTGACTTTCTCGGTTTTCGATGGCTTGGAAACCGCGCTCATCAGCGGCTTGACCAAGGCCGGACCACCGTAAATCAGCCCGGTATAGAGCTGCACCAGATCAGCCCCGCGCCGGACCTTTTCCTGCGCCTGCGCCGGGGTTGAAACCCCGCCGGTGCCAAAAACGACCAGACGGTCGTCTGCCTGCTCACGGATGGCCGTCAGCACGTCGGTCGCCCGCGCAAACAGCGGCTGCCCCGACAGCCCGCCGCTCTCTGAAAGCGCCGGACCTTTGCTTTGCAGGTCATCGGGGCGACCAATGGTGGTATTGGTGGCGATCAGCCCTTCGATGCCGCGATCAAGGGCCAGATCGACGATTTCACCCACATCACCATCCGCCAGATCAGGTGCAATCTTGAGCATGATGGGCGTCGGTGTGGTCTGCGCCCGCGCATCGAGCGCGAGATCAAGGATACGGGCCAGCGCATCAATGGTCTGGTGATCGCGCAAGCCCGGGGTGTTTGGGCTGGAGACGTTGATCACCAGATAGTCGGCAATATCTGCAAACCGGCTTACGCCCAAGGCAAAGTCCGCCGGAACGTTCTCTGAGGTCTTGTTAGCACCCAGATTGACGCCCAGCAGCGGCGGACGCTGGTTCGGGTTGAGGCGATCAAGGTTACGGCGCACCTTGTCGTGACCGCCGGAGTTGAAGCCATAGCGGTTGATGACAGCCCGGTCAGCGGGAAGACGAAACACGCGCGGACGCGGATTGCCCGGCTGCGGCTTTGGCGTGACCGAGCCAATTTCCACCGCACCAAAGCCAAGCGCCGCCAGCGCAGCAACCGCTTCGGCGTCTTTGTCGAAACCAGCCGCCAGACCCAAACGGTTGGGAATGTCCTTGCCGAACAGCCGCGCCACCGGTTCCGCACGGCGCTGGCGAAAGCGCGGATGCAGGCCCAGCGACAGCCCGCGAATGGTCAGGCGATGGGCGGTTTCGGGGTCAAAGGCGCGGAGCAGCGCGGGGGCTAGGGACCACATGGATCAGGCCAAATCCTCGGGAAAGATGTGAACGCCCGCTTCATCCAGCGGCAGGGGCACAGCCCAAAGCGCTTCGGCAGGGTTAAGGGCACGATACAGGTGCGGGAAGTCGATGCCGTTGCGCGATGTCTCCCACCTGAGCGCATCACCCAACCTTTCGGCCTCGCAGCAGATCAGCAGCAAATCCACCTGACCCGCCCGATGCTTGGCCGCGGACTCTGCGATCAACGACCCGGCAGAAAAGTGGATGAAGCCGTCGCGCAGGTCATCCGCTGAACCTTGATAGGCGCCAGAAGTTTTGGCCGCTTCCCAGTCGGACTGGTGCGCCATGTGATAGATCAGGCTCACGCCGCCAGCTCGCCCTTGATGCCCTGCATCAGCAGTGCACGGGTCTCCGCAACGCCGTAAAGCGCAATGAAAGAGCCAAAACGCGGTCCCTGATCCTGTCCCAGCAACACCTGATACAGCGCCTGAAACCACTCTCGCAGGTTTTCATAATTTGCGCCTTTGCCCACAGTAAAGACTGCTGTTTGCAGGTCTTCAGCCGTCGCGTCCTGCCCCTCGAAAGCGCCCAGCGCGTCATGCAACGCGGTAAAGGCCGCGACCTCGGCCTGAGTTGGTGCGCGGTAGGACTTGGTCGGGGCCACCCGGTCACGGTAGTAGCGCACGGCATGGTCGACCAGCTTGGCCAGGAACGGAGTGGTCTCGGGGCTAGCCGCCGGGCGGTAGCGCTGGATGAAGGCCCAGAGCACGCTGGCCTCAGACGCATTCACCACCGACGCCAGATTGAGCAGCATGCCAAAGGACACGCCGTCTTCGCTGTCCGGAACGCGCGCATTGCCGTGAATGTGCCAGGCGGGGTTTTCCAGCTGCTTTTCGCCAGCCTCCCCGGGGAATTTTTCAACGAAGGTAACGTAATCGTCGACCGCCTTGGGGATGACGTCAAAATGCAGCTTCTTCGCCGCACGCGGACGCTGGAACATGTAGAGCGAGAGGGACTCCGCAGGGCCGTACTCCAGCCATTCTTCGATGGACAGGCCGTTGCCTTTGGATTTGGAGATTTTCTGCCCCTGTTCGTCGAGGAACAACTCGTAGGAAAAACCTTCTGGCGCAGGACCGCCCAGCGCCTTGGTGATCCGCGCCGCAATCTTGGCGCTGTCGATCAGGTCTTTACCGTACATCTCGTAATCGACCTGCAAGGCGTACCAGCGCAACGCCCAATCGGGCTTCCACTGTACCTTGCACGAACCGCCGGTCACGGGCTGGGTGATCTCTTCACCCGTGTCAGGCTCGACGTAGGTCACGGTTCCCGCCTTGGCATCCACGTTCACCATTGGCACCTGCAACACCTTGCCACTGACCGGGGAGATCGGCAGGAAGGGCGAGTAGGTCGCCTTTCGCTCTGCACCCAAAGTCGGCAGCATGATGCCCATGACGTCCTCATAGGCCTCTGCCATCCGGATCAGCGCTTCGTCGAATTCGCCGGATTGATAGGTTTCGGTCGAGGACTTGAACTCATACTCAAAGCCGAACCCGTCGAGAAAAGCACATAGGCGCTTGTTGTTCTGCGCAGCGAATGAACTTTCCTCGCCAAAAGGATCCGGCACTTGGGTCAGCGGCTTGTGCAGCGCGGTCGCCAGCAACTCCTGATTCGGCACGTTGGTCGGCACTTTGCGGAAACCGTCCATGTCGTCGGAGAAAGCAACCAGCTTGGTCGGAATATCCGGACACAGCGCCTCAAACGCGCGCTTGACCATTGTTGTGCGTGCAACTTCGCCAAAGGTGCCAAGGTGCGGCAGACCCGACGGCCCGTAGCCGGTTTCAAACAGCACATAGCCCTTAGCTGGCGCTTTGCCGCCCAGGCGTTTTTTGAGCTTCTTCGCTTCTTCAAACGGCCAGGCGCGGGCGGCGTCAGCAAGAGCAGATAACTCGGTCATGGGATCACATATCCTGTGGCGTTGATGTTGAGGTAAGGAACTAAGCCATTTGCGGCTCGGACAAAACGCCACAAACCTGCATGGCGGCTCAAACTACGCCTATTCAAGGGGAAAATCTGCGCATAAAACCACCCCTATGCTTGATTTGTTCGACAGATCAGAAGGTCTCTCCATCGACACCGCGCCCGTGCTGGTCTGGCACGGCGGTGGCCTGTGGTGGTGCGCGCCTGGGCAAAAGCCCAAACAGCTTTCAGCACAAGCGCTAAGCGCGGCGCTGACCAAAGATGCGCCGCTGGTCTGTCACATGCCTGCGCTTGCCCGTCGCGGCGGGATGGCCCGGTTTCGTGCGCTGGATGTCCTGGAGCTGTTTGCCTTTGTCCGACCTTCGCGCACCGTTACCCCAACGATCAAATCTCTCTCCAAAGCGACCGGTTTGGAAGAACCCGAAGACAGCGCTGGACCAGCCGATCTCGCAGCCTCCCTGCGCGCATTGGCCCGAACCCTGCTCGCCGAGTTAGGCGGGTTTGGCGCTACGGATCGGGTCATGCTGTCTGGCGTCTGGATCGCTGCGCGTGCGCATTGGCCGTGGGCGCAACCCATCGTGCGGGGACTGGCCGCGACCGCTGGCGACGCCGCCCTCGACCCCGGTGCCGATCAATCCCGCGCCTTGCGGGTGTGGGAGCGGATGGACACGTGGGAAGATGAAGCAGCCCAAGGTCGCCCGGGCACCGAACCCGTGACCGAAGCCGAGGCCCGCAAACAGCTTTCCACCCTGCTGGGTCTGGGCCGTGGCGATGTCGAAGAACGCCCCTCGCAGTCTGACTACGCCTCTGCGGTCAGTCAGGCCTTTCATCCCCGCGAAGAGCGCGCTTCCCCGCACATGGTCCTCGCCGAAGCCGGGACCGGGGTTGGCAAGACACTGGGCTATCTCGCACCTGCAACCGTTTGGGCCGGGAAGAACAAGGGCTCGGTCTGGGTCTCGACCTACACCCGCGCGCTGCAGCGCCAGATCGATCAGGAAATGGACCGCTTGTTTGAAGAGCCGGGGACCAAAAACCGCTCGGTCGTCGTGCGCAAAGGGCGGGAAAACTACCTGTGTCTGCTCAATTTGCAGGAAACCGGACAAGCCGGCGGGCTGTCAGACCGGGACCGGATCGGGCTGGTTATCACCGCACGCTGGGCGGAGCGCAGCCGCAGCGGAGATATGGTCGGCGGCGATTTTCCCGCCTGGCTGATCGACCTGTTCGGCACCAAGGTCACCACTGATCTGACCGACCAACGCGGCGAATGCCTCTATTCGGGCTGTCCGCATTACGGCAAATGCGGGATCGAGAAAAACATTCGGAATGCGCGCAACGCTCGGTTGGTGATCGCCAACCATGCACTGGTGCTCAATCAGGCCGGACAGGGGCCGGAAAGTGATTTGTCTGAACACGTGGTTTTTGACGAAGGACACCACCTGTTTGACGCCTCCGACTCCTTCTTCAGCGCCTCGCTGTCCGGTATGGAAACCGCTGAACTGCGCCGCTGGTTGCTGGGGCCAGAAAGCGACCGGCGGGGCCGTGGGCGCGGCTTGAGGGTACGCATGGAAGAAGTCGTGACGCTCGACCCCCGCCTGCCGGATTTGCTCAAAGATGTCGAGCAGGGGGCCTACACCCTGCCCGGGCCGGGCTGGTACCAGCGCTTGCGTGACGGCACGCCCGATGGCGCGGGTGAGTACTTCCTGAGCTTTGTGGGGGAACAGGTCTATGCCCGCGCAGACAAGCCCGGAGACCCCTTTTCCATCGAATGCACCCCGCGCCCTCCCATCACGGGCCTGTTGGCTGCCGCTCGTGAATTTCAGGACGCCTTGGGTCGCCTGCTCAAACCGGTTCAGGACTTGCGCGCCTGTTTGATCGACGTGCTGGAACAACCCACCAGCCAGGATGAAGAAGAAGACAGCAAAGACAGCGAAAACGACGAGGATGCGCCGGTCAAATGGAAGTCTCAAGCCGATGCCCGACGACGCGCAGAGGCGATGGTGCGGTCACTGGAACGCCGCGCGATTGATCCGCTAAGCGCATGGTCGGCCATGCTCCGAGACTTGGAAACCGACCCACCGGCTGACTTTGTTGACTGGTTCAGCGTGGAACGCGTGGATGGCCGCGACCGGGATCTGGGCTACTACCGCCATTTCATTGATCCCACCAAGCCTTTCAGTCAGCTTATGGCCAGTCAGGTGCAAGGCTTTGTGGTGACTTCAGCGACGCTCACTGACCCGGTTGCCGACACCGAAACCGCTTGGCGCGTTGCCGAAGAGCGCACGGGCGCCCAGCACCTCAAAGGCGGCGCTTTCCGCGCGCGGGTTGAAAGCCCCTACGACTACGCCAATCAAGCCGAAGTGCTGATCGTAGGAGACGTGCCCAAGAACCAGCCCGGCGCGCTGGCCGCAGCCTTCGAAAGCCTGTTTATGGCATCCGGCGGCGGTGGGATCGGCCTGTTCACCGCAATTCGCCGGTTGCGCGCCGTCTATGATCGCATTCGAACCCCATTAGAAGAAAACGGTCTGCCGCTCTTTGCGCAGCACGTGGACGCCATGGATACGGGAACGCTGGTTGATATCTTCCGCGATGATACCAATGCCTGCTTGCTGGGTACGGACGCTGTTCGGGACGGGGTCGATGTGCCCGGGAACAGCCTGCGTCTGCTCGCCTTTGAGCGGGTGCCCTGGCCCCGCCCGGACATTCTGCACCGCGCGCGGCGGGATGCCTTTGGCGGCCGTGGGCTGGACGACATGCTCGCCCGCGCCAAACTGCGACAGGCCTTTGGCCGCCTGATCCGACGCCAGACGGACAAGGGTGTTTTTGTGCTGTTGGACCCCATGATGCCGAGCCGTCTGGAAAGTGCCTTTCCCACCGGTGTGCCCATTCATAGGGTCGGTCTGGACGAAGCTTGCCAAAGAATTCGAGACTTTCTGGACTAAAGGCGGGATTTTCCGGCTTCTGACCTGTTGACCCGTGACCAAGGCTCGCCATGTATAGCATTGGAGCTAAAGTCTATCTGTACCGTCCAATCTCGGGTAATCCACCATGGCGACGCATCACGACTCACTCATTGCCATCATGGTTCTGGTCTCTGCGGCCGATAACGATATCGCGGATCAGGAACTGAAGAAAATGGCCGATGTCGTGCGCAGCTGGCCCGTTTTCGGCACCTTCGATATTGAAACCCTGCCCGAAACCGCCCGTCGCATCGCGACAGCGCTGGAGGCTGAGGACGGTCTTGAACTCCTGTTCGGTGACATGCAAAGCGCGCTGTCTTCTCAGCTTTGCGAAACCGGCTACGCGCTGGCCTGTGAAATGGCTGCCGCTGATGGCGTTCTCACCGATGAGGAAATGCAGGTGCTTGAGCTTGTTCGTCATCGCCTGAACATTGATCGCCTGATCGCTGCCGGGATCGAGCGGGGCGCTCGTGCGCGCTACGCTGTTTCCTAAACGGCGGTGACACCCTTCCTCCCCTAAAGGTACTTTTTCCTAAAAATGACACTTGACCCTCTGCTTGAGTCCGGCTGGCTGATTACACTTCACGCCAGCACCGCGCTGCTTTCGCTTATCCTTGGCGTGTATATGTTTGCGCGCCCCAAAGGCACGCTTGTTCACCGTACCCTGGGCTACACGTGGATTGCGGCGATGGCGATCGTTGTCCTCTCGTCGCTGTTCATCAACCAAATCCGCACCTGGGGGCCATTCAGCCCCATTCATCTGCTGACGCTGATTACAGCCATTGGGCTTTTTGGTGGCTGGCGCGCTGCTCGACGGCACGACATCAAAAACCATCGCCTGAACATGATAATTCTGTGGTTTGGAGCCTTGAGCCTCAACATTTGGTTCACGCTGCTGCCCGGACGGGTTATGCACGAGGTTGTCTTCGGACTTTCCTGACAGACCACCACCTGCTGCGGTTAACTGATGAAATCACCAGTCACTGGAGCCCACGCTGCGGCGCGGGCCAACAACGCTCCCCACGTTTCCACCGCAAAACGCGACAAGGCACCCCCGCCACCGCCAGACCAGCCGAGCAATCGACTGACCCGGCTGGTAGAGGCGCAGTGGTTCCGCACCATGGTCATCGCCGTAATCATTGCCAACGCCGTCATCCTTGGCTTGCTGACCAGCAAGAACGTCCGCGCCATGGGTGGGGGTTCGGTGGGGCAGATCCTGCTGCTGCTGGATACGCTTGCACTGGCCTTTTTCGTCTGTGAAATCGCGCTCAAAGCTGCGGCCTACCGCTTGCGATTCTTCCGTGATCCGTGGAACTGGTTCGATCTGGCTGTGGTTGCGGTTGCCTTTGTACCGGCTACGGACTCGCTCAAAGTGCTGCGCGCACTGCGGGTTCTGCGCGTGCTACGGCTTGTGGCAGCCATTCCGGCCATGCGGCTGGTGGTCTCCGGCCTGTTTCGTGCCTTGCCGGGCATGGGTTCAGCGGCCCTGCTGCTGATCCTGATCCACTACGTCTTTGCCGTGATTGGGGTTCAGCTTTACAGCGGGACGCTCTATGGCGGCTATGGTGAGGGTTACGACTACTTCGGTGACTTGGGCCGCGCCTTTTATACGCTGTTCCAGATCATGACTCTGGAAAGCTGGTCGCACGGGATTGTCCGTCCGATCATGGAGGTTCACCCCAGCTCTTGGGTTTACTTTACCCTGTTTGTGGTGATTTCAGCCTTTGCCGCGCTCAACCTGTTCATCGGTATTCTGGTCAACGCTATGGATTCAGCCAAAGACGAAGCAGAAAGCCACATGACGGCAGAAGAAGTTGCGGATCCGGCGCAGCTGGCCATCCTCGAAGAACTGCACGCCATTCGCGCCGAGCTGGCTGAATTGCGGGCGGAAAAGCAGGACCAGGGCTAAGGCTAGGCTTTGGCCCGTCCGCGCAATCCCAGCGCCGCCAGACCCGCTCCGCCGACAATCAGCACCGTCGCCACTGCCAGCGCCCACGACGGTGCCGCCC
>JBMTIF010000080.1:0-7950 GCA_049437045.1 Alphaproteobacteria bacterium
CAGCGGCGCTATCCTGGTCATCCATCCGTGGGAGTCCGGACGTGACAACCTCAGTGATTGGGACGCGGCAATGGCTGCCGTGGTGCCTGACACGGGTTTGGGAGATTATCGCCGCCGCGATCTGGAGCACGTAGACGCAAGCCAAAGGCCGACCAAGGAAGAATACGACCGCTACCTGACCATTGTTCGCTTTGGTCGGGACTGCGATTGGGATCAGGCTTACTTGGGTAAACACAGCCCTTTCCGCATGATCGACCCCGGTATGACCGCGATGTTGCTGCGTTCGGAAAGGGATCTGGTCTGGCTGCAATCCCGGACCGGTCAGGATATCAGCGCCACCCGGTCACGGATCGCGCGACTGGAAGAGGGATGGCGGTCGCTGTGGAACAGCCGGGTCAAGGGTTTCACCAGTCGAAATATCGCCACGGGGGCTTTGACCGATGCTGTATCGGCTGCGTCTTTCCTGGGGCCTTACGCAGGTATGCTCGATCACCTCGGCGAGACGCTGGACCATTTCGATCGGATCGCGCGCAAAGTTGAATACATGATCCCGAGCTTTGACCCCGGCTCTGAAGGCTTTGACCCCAAGCGATATTGGCGCGGTCCCGTCTGGCACGTCATCAACAACCGCATTAGTCTGGGATTGGCAGAGATCGGTGAGTTGGACCGTTCTGAACGGGTGCGCCGGGATACGGCGAGGCTGACGGAAAAATCAGGTTTCAGTGAATACTTTGACCCGTTGACGGGCGAAGGGTTGGGGGGGAAGTCCTTCACGTGGACGGCATCGGTCTATCTGGATTGGGCTTGTGACCAATCCGCCGTAGCAGCCGCTTGAACCCGGAAACGCCACGCGAGAGATAGGAAGAGAGCTTTAGCCCATGTCAGCGATTACCATTGAAGGCCTGCACAAGTCTTTCGGCGCGGTTCATGTCATCAAGGGCGTGGATCTTGAGATTCAAGACAAGGAGTTTGTCGTTTTTGTCGGACCGTCGGGCTGCGGAAAATCAACCATGCTGCGCCTGATTGCCGGTCTGGAAGAAGCGACGGCGGGGTCTTTGCACTTGGGCGATACGGACGTGACCAGCCTGACTGCACCGGAACGCGGGTTGGCCATGGTGTTCCAGTCCTACGCGCTCTACCCCCACAAGACCGTGGGCGAGAATATGGCCTTTCCGCTGAAAGTCGCCGGGGTTGGGGCAGCCGAGGTGCGGGCCAAGGTGCAGGAAGCGGCGGAAATTCTGCAGCTTGAAGCCTTGCTGGATCGCAAGCCCAAGGAGCTTTCGGGCGGTCAGCGTCAGCGGGTGGCCATCGGTCGCTGTATTGTGCGCGACCCCAAGGCGTTTTTGTTCGACGAGCCGCTGTCCAACCTCGATGCGGCGCTGCGGGTTGAGATGCGGGTGCAGATTGCGCGGCTGCACAAGCAGTTGGCCGCGACCATGATCTACGTTACGCACGACCAGATCGAGGCCATGACACTGGCGGATCGGATTGTCGTGTTCTCAGAGGGACGGATTGAGCAGATTGGTGCGCCGCTGGATCTGTACGAAAACCCGGCCAATCTGTTTGTCGCGACCTTTATTGGTTCACCAAAGATGAATATCCTCGCGTCGGAGGCGCTGCAGGGGGCGGGGGTGAAGCTGTTCAGCGCCCGCGTGGGCGCAGCGGCGAAGAACGCCGCGCATTTCGGCATTCGACCCGAGCATCTGACGCTGACCGAGGGGGCGCATCCCGGGGAAAACCGACTGGTGGGTGAGGTTGGCATTTTCGAAAAACTCGGGGGGGACAGCTTCTTTCACGTGGATGTGCCGGGCGTCGGTACTCTGGTCGCTCGGACCCCGCCCACGGCTATGCACCACGAGGGCGAAACGGTGACGCTGGAAGTGGATCCTGAGCAACTGCATGCCTTTGGTACCGATGCCAAAAGCCTTGCCAATACGGGCTAGGACCGGTCCCCGCTGAACCGCGCCAGAGGGAGTCCTGACCAAACGGAAAAAAGGGGTTTTCCGAACCGGAAAACCCCTTTTTGCGTTTTTCGTGGAGCCCAATGAATTGGACTGATTGCCTAGCCCAGCAGGTTTGGCAGGAACAGAACGATCTGCGGGAAGGCGATGAGGACTGCGATGGTCGCAACATCAGCGATAAAGAACGGTGACGCGCCCCGGAATACATCCTGTACCGAAACCTCTGGACGGACCCCGGCCACGACGAAACAATTGAGACCAATGGGCGGTGTGATCAGGCACAGCTCAGCCATTTTCACCACCAGAATGCCAAACCAGATCGACGCGTCGCCGCCATCCATGCCAAAGGCGCTTTCGGCCTTGCTGACGTCCTCGCCGCCGTTCAGCGCCATGACAACGGGGAAGGTGATGGGCAGGGTCAGGATCAGCATGCCGATGGCGTCCATGAACATGCCCAGCACCACGTAGATGGCAAGCACGGCCAGCAGGATCACGATAGCGGGCTGGTCCAGTGTACCGATCCAGTTTTCAAGGAACATGGGTACCCGCGCAAAGCCCAAGTAGCGCACGAAGATCAACACGCCCCAGATCATGGCGAAGATCATGGCCGACAGCTTGGCGGCTTCCATCAGCGCGTCGCGCAGTTGGCCCATTTTCATGCCGCGGATCAGCGCCACAGCCAAGACGACGAAAGCGCCCAATGCGCCTGCTTCCGTCGGGGTGGCCCAGCCGGTCGAGATCGACAGGATGATGACAAACACCACAAACAGGATGGGCAGTGTTCCGGGGAGGGACGCAAAGCGCTGTTTCCACGTAAAGCCCGTTACCGTGGGGCCAACACTCGGGCGGACTTTGGCGATGCCGATGATCAGCGCGCCGTAGATCAGGGCGGACACCAGACCCGGCAGGAAACCCGCCAGCAGCAAGTCACCCACAGAGGTTTCTGTGATGATGGCGTAAACCACCAGAATGGCAGACGGCGGGATGAGTGAGGCCAAGGTGCCGCCCGCGGCCACAACACCGGCGGCAAAGCGCTTGTCATAGCCCAGCTTGAGCATCTCAGGGATGGCGATCCGGGCAAAAACGGCTGACGTCGCAACCGATGCACCGGAGACCGCCGCAAACCCGGCAGTGGCAAAAATCGTCGAAAGGCCAAGCCCACCGGGTAGCCAGCCCAACCAGCGTTTGGCTGCCTCAAACAGTGCGGTTGTCAGCCCGGCATAGTAGGCCAGAAAACCGATGACGATGAAGGTTGGGATCAGTCCCAGCGTTTGCGCCGCAAGTTTGGAATGCGGGGTCAGTCCTGCGATGTTGATCGCGGTGAGCATGCCATCCCAAAGGCCTTTGTCCTTGAAAATGGCAAAGTGCAGAGTGAGGCCGACAAAACCGATCAGCGCAGCAGCAAAAGCCACGCGCATCCCGGCAAACACGAGGACCAGCATGACGCCGGAAAGGATGAGGACGAGGTGTATCGGTTCCACGATCTAGCGTCCTTCCATCCCCGAAACCGAAGCGGCTTCGCGTTCGGCCTGTTCAGCCGGGGTCTCGATGACAGGAATGGCAATCGGCCGGTCCTCACCGGTCACAATGGCACGCAGGTAGGCGATAAACTGGAGCGTCAACCGCGCTTGGAGCAGCATGAACATGAGGAACAGCGCGCCCTTGATGGGCCAAAGTGGCATGTTGATGTCTTCGGTGCTGTCGCCCTTGGTCCAGGCGCGTACCGTATGGGACCAGGCTCCCCAGCTCAGCGCCGCAATCGTCAGCATCATGAGCAGTGTTAGAATGGCCTCAACGATCCATAACAATCGGCCTTTGATCTGTCCGATGAACAGGTCCATTCGGATATGCCCACCAACCCGCTGGCAGAAGGCGAGACCGAAAAAGGCGATCAGCGGGACCGACTGACCCATCAGGTCAAAATAGGCGTTGAAAGGACGGTTGAAAACGCCGCGCCCGACGATGTTAATCACCGAAAACAGAACGATGAAGAGCACCAGAATACCGGCTGCGAGGTTGAGCCAGCGCTCTAACCGATGCAGCCACTGATCGAGCTTGGACAGCGTCGAATTGTCTTCCCGGACAGCATGATCGGACATGACCTGGGTCCACTGAATGATGAAGAGGAATAAAGCGGCTCGCCCATCGCCACAGTGGGAACAGGCGAGCCAATCATAGGCAAACCGCGCTTATTCGGCGAGGGTTGCTTTCACGAGGTCGTAGAGTTCCTGACCCGGAACGCCTGCATCTGCCATCGCAGCCAGCCAGTCGTTGAGTACAGGCTCAGCCGTCGCTTGCAGGCGTGCGACGTCTTCGTCGGAGTAGGACAACTTGGTGATGTTACGCTCGGCAACAACCGCTTCAAACTTGTCTACAGACACCTGGTAGGCGTCGAGGTAGTGCGCAAGCGCCTCGTCAACAGAACCCAACAGGGCATCACGGTGCGCGTCGGACAGGCCTTCAAGCGCATCGGTGTTGACAACAACCGGGCAGTTTACGGTGCCTGGGTTCAGGTTGGTGGTCCACCACTCGGACTCATCCACGACCTTGAACGACAGGTGCGCGTGCGGAGCGAAAGCTGCGCCGGAAATCGCACCGGATTCCATAGCGCCGTACACTTCACCAGCGCCCAGAGACACAGGCGACACGCCAATTTTCTTCAGCGCGTTACCGATACCGCCCGTTGCGCGGACGGACATACCTTCGAAGTCAGCGAGGGTTTGTGGTGCCTTGCCCTTACCCGCGATGTTGTACTGAGGCAGCGGGGACGGCATCAGCAGCGTTGCGTTCCAGCGTGCGAGGTCAGCGACAGTCGCAGGGTGCGCGTACACTGCCTGAGAAACCTTGATCTCGGTCTCAAGATCACCAACGCCCAGGAAAGGCAGTTCCAGAACCGTGATGGTCGGGTTCTTGTCGCGGTGGTAGCCCGCACAGAACTGCGCCATCTCAAAGGCACCTACGGAAATACCGTCGAGGTTTTCACGGTTATTGGATAAACCACCGTAGGACAGGTTCAGCGTAAATTCGCCACCCGTCTTTTCGGATACGAGTTCAGCGATCTTTTCAACGTGCTCGGTGAAGGCGCGGCGCTTGCCCCACAAGGACACGTCCCAGGATTCCGCCATAGCGATCGGTGCAGCAGCAGCTGCGACCAGCGTGGCGACGCCGGCAGCAAAAAGCTTTTTCATGGATTTTTCTCCCAAAATACTTTGGCTCGAATGTCTCCCTTTTGCGTTCTCCCAACACAAAAGGACTTCGTGCCCCTATAAAATCCCACATCTCGATGGCAGGGACAAACGAGCTAAAATTCTGAAAACAAACGATAATAAATGCGAAATTATGGTTGAAAAGATGCAGCTTCCCTAAATTGGCAAGTTCTTGCCGATTATTAGGAATCGCTACGACGGACGCCCAGGCGCGCCATCTTCTCATTCAGTGTCCGCCGAGACAGGCCGAGGCGACGCATGGTTTCCTTCACCGATCCACCGCTCTCTTGCAGCGCTTGTTCCAGCAAATGCTTCTCAAAAGCGCGCACCCGATCAGTGAGGGGTTGAGCCTCACCACCAACACGGGGCAGACGGCTCAGTGGGGCGGCCTGATGCGCGGCAAGGATGGCGCGAATTTTTGCGACGAGCGCGTCGGGATCAATGGGCTTTTCAAGAAAGTCCAAAGCACCCAGTTGCATGGCCTCAACCACTTCTGGCGTGCTCGCCATCCCGGAAATCAGAAAAACGGGCAGATCGGGCAGGGACTCCCGCACCCATTGGGTGAGCGCCAGACCATCATCACCGGGCATTTTGAGGTCAGTGATCATCAGCTGAAACGTTTCTTCGCTCAGCCTTGCCCACGCAGAAGCGGCGTCGGAGGCCACGGATACCTCAAACCCTTCCACCCGCAGGAAACGCGCGTGGGCTGAAAGCACGTCGAGATCGTCGTCAACGATCAGCAGCTTGGCCGGTGCATCAGTCATAGGCTGGTAACCTTACCACAAAGCGGCTTTGGAATGGGTTTTGGAGCGGGTCGTACGCCAGCGTACCGCCAGCGTCTTCAACGATGGAACGAGCCAGTGATAGCCCCAGTCCCAGCCCTTTGTAGATCGGCTTGGCAGAGGCAAAAGGCGTGAACAGGTCGCCTTGCATAGTCGCGTCGACGCCGGGGCCGTTGTCGGTCACCGTGAGCACGACCGTCTCGCCCTCGGCATGGAGTTTCAGCACGATCTCTGGAACATCTTTGGCTTTGGTCGCGTCCAGTGCGTTGGTGAGCAGATTGACGGCAACCTGCTGCATCAAGACGTCATTTGCACTGACATAGAGCGGGCTATCCGGCAGCTCGAGCGCTATAGCTTCGGACGCACGTGGGCGTTCTTCGCTCATTACGGTATGGGCGGAGCGCGCCGTCGCGCAAAGGTCCAGCGGTTTTGCCTCGGCCTCCTTTCGGCGTGCGAACAGGCGCAAGGTCTCGATCACACGTGCGATCCGGCTCGCGGTGTTCTTGGATTGGCCAACGATGGCCTGAACCTCGTCGTCTTCACCCCGTACCTTGCCCAGTGTCGCCAGATTGAAGCGCAGGCTGGCGAGTGGCTGGTTGATTTCGTGGCTGATGGCCGCTGACATTCGGCCAATGAACGCAAGGTTTTCATCGGCAATGAGCTGGCGCTGGGCGGATTGCAGCTGGCGGGATTTCTCCGCAACCTGTCGACGAAGCTGGGAGGAGTAGCGCAGTTGCAGCCGGACCAGCAGAACACCCAGTACGACAATCAGCAGAATGGCGCCGCCAAATGCCAGCAACGTGCCCATCCGGTTAAGCACTTCCCCGCGACTGCGCAGCGCGAGAAGGGTCCAGGTTTCAACGCCGCTTTGGCTCTGCGCACTCAGATATTCGCCCGTCCCAAGCGATAACCAAGGCCCGTGTTTGCGTGGTTGGGTGCGCTCATTCAGGGTGTAGCGGCGCTGCTGCTGGGCGAGGGTCAGGGCATCCTCGTCCAGTGGTGTCAGGGGTGCATAAAGGAAGCGCGGTTCACTGCTCAGGATGATGACACCCAGATCATCTGCAACGATCAGGCTTTGCTGGGTGCTGCGATAGCGCGCGATGAAGTCTTCCAGATCAAGCTTGACGACAACAACGCCGCGCAGCTCGCCCGCGCCATCCTTCATCGCGCGGGCGAGGAAATATCCCGGTAAGCCCGTGGTGGCGCCTACCGCGTAGAACGTGCCTTCACCTTCGTTCAAGGCGCGTCTGAAATACGGGCGAAAGGCGTAATTCTTGTCGATAAAGCTGCTCGGCTGGTCGTAGTTGGAGGCGGCAACCGTGTAGCCTTCGGTATCCATCAAAAAGCTGAACGCTGCACCGGACTGCTCCGTAATGTGGGCCAGCGTCTGATTGGCGGCGAGGATATCAGCGGGGAAACCGCGGGATAGCGCGGCTTCCAGCCTCGGGTCTTCGGCCAGAACGCGCGGGAAAAAGCGCAGGCGTGTGAGTTCCTGATCGAGGTCTACTGCGGCCTGCGCGGCCTGTGCGCGGAGCATGCGGCTGTCGATCAACCATGCAAGTCGCCAGCTCGTCCCGGCCATGATCAGCAGGGCCGCGATCAGGCTCAAGAGGCCGAGGATCCGGTTCCTGATTTTTGGTGCAAGGTGCGGTGCGGCAGTCATGGGGATCTGCTCTAAGCGGTTATTTCGCGCTGGGCAAGGGCCACCTCAGGGGGTTGGCTTGTCCGGTTTGGGCGGATTTCCCAGTGGCATCAGCCCCAGAACAAACCCCATGCGAAACAGGTGATGCATGGTAACAAAGGCCACTTCATAGCCCATGGCAACGGCCAGAAGCGATAACTCGGACGCGCCCCCGGCTGAAATCGAGAAGAAGGTTCGCGCGAAGGGCTGATCGCTGAACAGGGCCATAATCAATGCGCTTCCTGCGGCCACCCTGCAGCCGCTCCACCAATCAGCTCACCACCACAGCAGCAAAAATGGTAAAAGTTGTGTATGGGTAT
>JBMTIF010000081.1:0-7880 GCA_049437045.1 Alphaproteobacteria bacterium
TTACGGTGGACGTGTCCTTGTCGGGGTCTTAAGTAAGGAGACAGCAGGCGCGACGAATTGCCCTGCTTGCCTGTAGTCATCAGTGCGATGGCCCCGAATTCAGCTGATCTGGACCCTCTTTACACTTTTATAGGTCAGATCGCCGGCAGAGTGAGATCTCTCTCCTGCTCCTGTTTCGTCCAATCGCAGACTGCACCAAATGAACAAAGGCTGTTTAGTTTGCAGCCACTAACATAGCTGCGCCGCGAGCGGATGAGTGCTTGAGCGCCACCGCATACGCAGGCAGCAGCGCTAGGAGTGATGATGAGCAAGAAAATGCTTATCGACGCGTCCCGCGGTGATGAAACCCGGGTCGTGGTTATGGTTGATGGTCGAATCGAAGAGATTGACCACGAAACGGCAGATCGCCGACCGATTAAATCCAATATTTATCTGGCGCGCGTGACGCGGGTTGAACCTTCCCTTCAGGCGGCTTTTGTCGATTACGGTGGTAATCGACACGGATTCCTTCCTTTTTCAGAAATTCACCCGGACTACTATCAGCTGCCTGTTGCTGACCGCGAGGCGTTGCTGGCTGAAGTTGAAGCCAAGGTTGAGGAGCGCCGCCAGCGCTTCCAGAACCGTCGCCCTTCACCGCGCCGCGGTTCATCTGGGGGTGCTGGTGCGACCAGTGCTGGAACGGTAGACCCGGATGGTGATCAGCCGCACGTTGAGTTCCCGGTCGATGAAAACGGCGATTTTCTGCAGCCCGAACCGCTGACGGCGGAAAGTATTGAGATCGAGGAAGCAGCCGTAGACGCTGAGCCCGAAGTCGAGCCGACTGTTGAGCTGTCTTCCGAGGCTGCAACTGATGCTTCCGTGACAGATTCCGTGGCATCAACCTTGGGTCTGGACGAAACACTGACCGAGCAAGCTGTTCTGGAAGAAGGCAGCGTGGCGCCCACGGTCTCGCTGACCGAAGCAAAGGCTGACGACGCTGATTCCGGTGAGGAAAGCGACGAGGACGACGAGCCAGCCAAAACCGTGACAGCGGCGACCGGTACCGAAAAAGACGACGTTGTTGTCGAAGAGGCTGAGGCTTCCGCGGACGATGCCGATGAAACGGCAGAAGATGAAGACGACAATGACGACGAAGAAGACGTTTCGCAGGAACAGGTGACGGCAGAAGCCGATGAAGCCGACGACGGTGAAGATAGCTCCGACACCGCTTCCACTTCTTCCGATTCCGAAGGCGGTATCGAAGAGGTTGAAGGTGAGGATGACGTCATCGAAGAAGCCGGATCGGGCGAGCGTGTCGGTGATGACGACGATGACGATGACGAAGACGAAGACGAAGACGAAGACGAAGAGGGCGCAGCGAAAAAGCCGCGTCGTCGGCGTCGTCGGTCCCGTCGTGGCGGTCGCAAAGGCGATAAGGCTAATGCGGAGGATCAGGAAGACGATCAAGGCACGTCCGATGTCGAGGAAATGGACGCTGATGACGAAGACGAAGAGGACGAGGACGACATCTTTGATGAAGATGCCGAACGCCGTTCGGCCATGCATTCAATCATCTCCCGCCGATACAAGATTCAGGAAGTTATCAAGCGCCGTCAGGTGATGCTGGTCCAAGTCACCAAGGAAGAACGCGGCAACAAGGGTGCAGCGCTGTCTTCTTACCTGTCTTTGGCAGGTCGATACTGTGTCTACATGCCCAATACGACCCGCGGCGGAGGGATTTCTCGCAAGATTTCGTCGCCTAAAGACCGTCGTCGGTTGAAAACCATCCTCGACGAGTTGGACCTGCCGCAGGATATTTCAATCATTGTCCGCACGGCAGGGAGCCAGCGGACCAAGGCGGAAATCAAGCGAGACTACGAATACCTGCGCCGGACTTGGGACGGTATTCGAGAGAACACGCTCACGTCGATGGCGCCGTCGCTGATTTACGAAGAAGCCAACGTGATGAAGCGCGCGATCCGCGACATGTATTCCTCCGACATGGAAGAAGTTCTGGTCGAAGGCGAGGACGGGTACAAGGACGCCAAGAACTTCATGCGCGTGCTGACCCCATCCCACGCCAAGCGGGTCAAGCAGCACAAAAACGAAGGTGTCTCGCTGTTCCAAAGCCACAAGGCAGAACAGCAGCTCGATGCCCTCTTTAATCCGGTCGTTACGCTCAAATCTGGCGGCTATCTGGTCATGAACCAGACCGAGGCTTTGGTGGCTGTCGACGTTAACTCGGGCAAAGCGACCAAAGAACGGTCAATCGAAGAAACGGCCCTGTCGACCAATCTGGAAGCGGCGGAAGAGGTAGCGCGGCAGTTGCGCCTACGGGATCTTGCCGGTCTGGTGGTCATCGACTTCATCGATATGGATGAGTCCAAGCACCGGGGTCAGGTTGAGCGGCGCTTGAAGGAATCAATGCGCGGTGATCGGGCACGGATCCAGCTGGGCCGGATTTCACCGTTTGGCTTGCTGGAATTGTCACGACAGCGCATTCGCCCATCGGTTTTTGAAACCACGATGGTGGGCTGTTCGGTTTGTGGTGGAATTGGTGTTGTTCGGTCTTCGGGATCGCTTGCATCTTCGATCATGCGCCGGATTGGTGATTTGCTACTGGAGCGCGATGGTCTGGACCGCATCGAAGTCGATGCCCCCACCGACTCAGCGCTGAAACTGCTGAATGAGCACCGTGAGGAACTGGCAAATCTGGAAGCCAGGTTCAACGTGCGCATTGCCATTCTGCCCAATGCCCATCTGTTCTCACCGCACTTCCATCTGCGGGTCTACGTCGATGACAAGGTCGAGACTTTCTCCGAAGGCTACACGACCGACCCAACGGCTCCGAAGCGGGGCGATCGCCGGCGCGGACGCCGATCGGATCGGTCCTCCAGCCGGTCGGATGATGAAGAGGAAAACGGCAACAGCCGGGGCGGAAAGGGTCGTGGCAAAGGCCGGGGCCGAAATGCGCGGTCAGACGACGATGAGGTACGCCGCGCCGAGGCTTCAGAAGCGGATTCTGAGTCCGCTGCGGATGAAGAAACCGATGGCGAAGGCCAATCTCGTCGTCAGCGCGGAAAGCGCGGCGGTCGTCGTCGCGGTCGCAAAGATGCCGAAGCGGCTGCTGTAGAGCCAAGCGAAGATGGCGAAGAAGCTCAGGCGGCAGAGGGTGAAGCGGCAGACGCAGAAACCGAAACTGACGCTGAAGGCGAAAAGCCAAAGCGCCGCCGCGGCAAACGCGGTGGTCGCAATCGACGCAAGAGCCGTGGCGAGGACGAAGCAGCAGACGCCAAGACTGAAACCGCTGAAACCGGCGCAGATGTTGGTGAGGAGGTCGCAAAGTCGGACGAGGCTGCGGCGGAAGAGCCGACTGAACCAGTGGCGGCAGAGGAGCCCGCTGAGGCGGAAGAAAAGCCTGCGAAAAAGCCGCGCCGATCTCGGAAAAAAGCCAAGGCGGATGAAGAACCGGCCAAGGACGAAGCATCCGCAGAGGCTGAGGAACCGGCACCGGCACCCAAAGCTGAACCCGAACCTGCGCCAGAGCCTGAAGCTGAGGCAAAAGGCGAGGCTGCGAGTGCTGAGGATGCTGATTCACACGTCGCGGTCGAACCTGATACGCCGAAGAAGGAAGGGCCACGCCGTCGCGGTTGGTGGTCTCGTGGTAAGTAACCCTCAGGCTGGATAAGAGGAAAAGCCATGCGCGCTGAAATGCAAGCGGTTGCCGAGGAGATTGAAAAATCCCTCGCGCTGCTGAGGAGGCATCTTTGACTGGGACAATGCACTTCGTCGTTTCGACGAACTGACGGCCCTTTCCGAAGATCCTAACCTGTGGAACGACGCCGAAAACGCCCGCAAAACCATGCAGGAGCGTCAGCGGCTGGAAGCCTCCATCCAAGGCTATCGCCAACTCAGTCAGGAACTGCAGGACTGCAGGGATCTGATTGAAATGGGTGAGGAAGAGGGCGATCAGGCGACCATTGAGGACGCCGAAGCCCAGTTGGTTTCCGTGCAAGCGCGCGCAGCGAAGAAACAGCTTGAATCCCTGCTGTCGGGTGAGGCTGATCCCAATGATGCCTTTATCGAAATCAATGCTGGCGCAGGCGGGACCGAGGCGCAGGATTGGGCTGGAATGCTTCTACGGCTCTATACGCGCTGGGCTTCTGCACACGGCTACAGCCTTGAGGTTCTGGAAGAATCCAACGGTGAAGAAGCCGGCATCAAGTCTACGACTTTGCAGATCAAAGGCGAGAATGCCTTTGGCTGGTTGAAGACCGAAACTGGCGTGCACCGGCTTGTTCGGATTTCGCCCTATGACAGCCAAAGCCGCCGCCATACGTCTTTTGCGTCGGTTTGGGTGAGCCCGGTGGTTGATGACAGCATTGAAGTCGACATCATCGACAAGGATCTGCGGATCGACACCTATCGCGCTTCGGGGGCGGGTGGGCAGCACGTTAACAGGACCGATTCCGCCGTGCGCATTACCCACGAGCCAACGGGGATCGTGGTTCAGTGTCAGAATGACCGGAGCCAGCACAAGAACCGCGCAACCGCAATGACCATGCTCAAAGCGAAGCTTTACGAGCTGGAACTGCGCAAGCGGCAGGATGCGGCGCAGGCGCTCAACGATGAGAAATCAGACATCGGTTGGGGGCATCAGATCCGATCCTACGTGCTGCAGCCTTACCAGATGGTGAAAGATCTGCGGACAGGGGTCGAGACTTCGCAGACTGGTGCTGTGCTTGATGGAGAAATTGATCTGTTTCTTGAGGCTTCCCTGGCGGCTCAATTGGGCGACGGCACCAACACCTAGCTTCGAATCAATGCTTCGACATGCGCGGCAAGCGTCTTTGCCGCAGGGTCGCCAGAATAGCGCGGCCAGCGTTTGAACCCATCTTCACGCAACCAAGTGAGGAACTTCATGCGCTGCTCGCCAGAAAATGACAGCCCATCGACCCCTCGAAAAAGCGATTTGAGCGTATCAAGATCATCCGCCTGTTCGGTGAGGCCTTGGCCACCGTAAAAGCTCTTTCCCAAGGTAATGACCGGCTTGTCATAGGCGAAGGCTTCCAGTCCCACCGAAGAATTAACCGTGACAACGCCTTCGCACTTCTGCAGCAACTCGGCAGACGTTCCGCCCTCCACGACCCGCACGTGCGGATTGGTCAGGGCAAGGTGCAGGGCGCTTTCCTGCCCCACACGGCAGGATGGGTGAGGGCGCACGACGAGTTTCACGTCGGCGGGCAAAGCTTCGCTGGCTTTGACCAGATTGACCAGAAAGTCTGGCATGTCCGAAACCCAACCGCCAAAGACCGAAAGCTGCGTGTCGGCGGCCACCTGCAAAGGGCAGTAGAGAAAGCGTTTGGGTAGGTTTTCCGCGGGGTGCGTGGCTGGGGCAAAGGGGTTTACCCCGCGGCGTTGCCGCTGTGACGCTCTGAACCAGCGTCCGATGGCTTCGTCAGGTTCCTGATCAATCCAGACCCCACTGTTCAGATTTCGGGCGCCTGCGTTTACCCCATCGCGGTCCACCTGAACAAAACCGGGGTAGGCACAGCGTTCGAAGAAAACGACGGGGATGTCTTGAGATTTGGCTGCCTCAACCAGTAAGCCTCGGCGTCCTCGATATCCGTTCCAGACCATGACGGCTTCGACCGATTTGCGCTGGAAAAGGTCCAGCAAACCGAACCATTGGCGCGTGCGGAGCGACCGAATGGCCTCCAACTCCAACTGTGAGAAAGCATGCTGACGCTTCTGTCTGCGCTCTTCGATCTCCATCGCTTCGATGCGGAGCCATACCTCGGCTGGCATAGCCTCAGCCTGTCGGCGACTGGGCAAGCGCCAGTGCCTCTCCAGCGGTTGGGACAGGTGAGGTGCAATTGCGCGATAAAGGGGACGCGCCAAGTCTGGTGCATTCAAGGTCAGATACATGGCGCACAGACTACAGTCTTTTCCGGCCCACCGAAGAGCTCACGGGAAAATTCCTGTGCGCAACCCGAGTTAACGGCCTATTTTCAGGCGAAAATCCTTGGCCCCATCCACTATTGCAAGCGCATTGGCGCGCCCGCTGGCATAGGGGCGGCTGATGACGCACATTCCCTCAGCCGTCCGTGCCCGGCGCTCACCGCCAGCGCGTGCAGTTACCAAAGCTTACTTGCAAGACTTCCGTGGCTTTGGCCGCACAACGCAGGTATCCGACGTGCCAACAATCTTCCGCGAAACAATCGGGTAGCTGGTGTAGGTCGTGGTCGCAGGAATGGTCGTGTAGGCCATGCCCATCGCCGTTGGGGTGTAGTAGGTGTAACCTTGCGGCGTCGTCGAATAACCAGCGTAGGGCGAAACCGTACGGTAGCCATAACCGAGCGAATAGTTGGGCGCGTAGCCGGTCGAATACATCGAGCCATAGCCAATGGGCGAAAGGTAGGTCCGGCCATCTGTGCCTACGGTTGCGTAACATGCGGATAGAAGCGGAAGCGCGACAGCCAAAAGGCCACCGGCCACAAGCTTGGAAACGTTGAGTTTCATAGTGAGCTCAATTCCTGTAGACGCAGGTCCCACCTGCGTTCGTTATTTCTAAAAAGCCGCATATATTTTTTTCGGAACCTAGCAGAGCGGTCATGACCGCGCCAAACGCTGATCCCCTTTAAGTGCAGTTTCCTCCGCCAAGGCGGCGAAAAGATGGAAAATGTCACACAAAAAAGGGGTGCACGCGGCACCCCTTTGACTTTATTCGGCCAAACCGATTCGGTTTGGGGGCGAATCAGTTACCCGGAACAACCCGGATGTTCAGGCCGCCAAGGTTGAACTGGTAGCCTTGCTGTCCCGGCGCCAGCGACTGACGCAACTGGATCGCGTCCTGCAGCCAGCGTCCATTCGGGTGCGCGGTCAAGTAGGCGTTGAGCGCTTCCACCGTTCCGGCCTGCCGCGCATTGTCCCACGCCTCCCGCTCAGAGCCCGCGTAGCGAACTGCGCTGCTGGACAACAGGTAGCCTTCACCGCTGGTGGTGTTGATCCGGTAGAACTCAGGAGAGCCACCGACACCGGTTGCGAGCACCAGAGAGTCCGCTGGCAGGATGCCCAGACGCGGGCTGCTCGTATCCGGCTGTGCGTAAACAAACGCGTTGCTCGGCAGAACGATGTTTTCATTCAGCGGCTGGATGGTGTTCTGGCTCGCCAGCAAGGCATCAATCTGGGCAACAGCTTGCTCGTCGAAACGGCTGCCCGGGAACGCGTCGCGGAACTCACGATAAGCGCTCAGCGTACCTTCGGCCTGAGTCAGCGCCCACGCTTCGAAGACTGAGTCTGCGTAAGGCTCTACACGCACACCGCGGACATAGGCGACTTCACCGCGTGAAAGCCGCAGTTCCACCCAACGCTCATTGTCAGTCATGCGCAGCGCTTCAAAGACTTCGCCAACATCAACCACGCGGACTTTGTTTGATTGCCCATTGGGTTCAGCAAAGACATTTGCGCGGCGGTTGACAACGTACTGTTCACCGATTGGCGTGAAGCCAGAGCCTTGGTTGGCTTGCAAGGACTGAATGTTGGCCACAGCTTCGGAGTCAAACTGAGAGTTTGGGAACCGGGTGCGGAACCGGACGTAGCCGATGACGCTGTCCAGTTCGACGGCTTCCGCCCACGCCTGATAAACAGACCCCTCATAAGGAACAATCAGCGTGTCGTAGATGAAGACATCAGTTCCATTGTAGTCGAGCCGTGTCCAGGTCAGGCCACGCACGTCACCGGTTGCGGTCAGGCGCGTCCCGCCTTGCAGGGTGGTGACGACATTGGATTGTGTGGTCGGCAGCTTACGAACATTGGCGAGACGCACAACCACGACTTCTTGCGAAACCGGACGGATCGAAAACGCTGCCAGAGCTTCCTGATAAGCCTGCTCTCGCAGG
>JBMTIF010000082.1:0-7872 GCA_049437045.1 Alphaproteobacteria bacterium
ACGTTCGGAACCTGGCGGGACATCCAGCGGCTGCGGCACTCTGAATTCGGTCATGGCCTTTTCCGTCTATTTTTCATTTTTTGTCATTTGCTTAGGCAGGGATCAGGTCGTCCATGCCCCTTCGATATGCTGCAGTTTTTGGTTCGAGCCAACGAGTATCGCATCGAATCTGAACAAGTATGACGGCTCGAAAGCGTGCTCCCGGATCCAAAGTTGAGCCGCATTCGCGATACGCCGCTGCTGCGCTAATCCTATTCTCTGGCGGGCGGCGTCGATTGTTTTGCTAGTCTTCACTTCAACAAAAACAATCATCTTCCCTTTGCGCGCAATCAGGTCGATTTCACCAATTTTGCAGCTCCAATTGGTTTCAAGGATATCGTACCCTTGTTCCATGAGGTACCGCTGCGCAGCGGCTTCACCGCCTTGACCGACGAAATTGTTGACTTGTGCATGCCAGGGTTTCATGGGCCCTTCCCATCAATCACTCGCCTTTTTGGAGAGTCAGCGCCCTTTGATACACGTCACGTTTGGGTAGGTTCAATTCTTTTGCGACCTCTGCGGCTGCATTTTTGACCGATTGGGTCACCAAAGCGGCCTTGATCGCCTCATCCAACTCCGCTTCGCTCGCCGGCTGTGGCGGCGGGGGTGAGCCGATGCAAATACAGATTTCCCCTTTTGGTGGTCCGGCTTGCAGGTAGTGCTCAGCTAGAGCCGGAAGTGCCCCGCGCCGGGTTTCCTCGAATTGCTTGGTCAGCTCTCGCGAAACGGCAGCAGGCCGATCACCCATTACCTCGGCCATATCAGCAAGGGCAGCCGCCAACCGATTGGGGGATTCATAGAAAATCAGCGTCGCTGAAACCGTGGCTAACTCTTCCAGCCACTTCTTGCGTCCAACGGTTTTGGTGGGTGGAAATCCCGCGAACAGGAACCGATCGGTCGGCAGGCCGCTCAATTGCAGGGCCATGAGAGCCGCGTTGGCGCCGGGAACGCCTGTCACTTCAAAACCAGCCGCAATAACAGCGCGTACCAACCGATAACCCGGATCAGAAATCAGGGGCATTCCTGCGTCGGAGACCAGCGCAACGGTTTGCCCCTGCTGCAGGCGCTGTACGATCCCTTCGATCATCTGATCTTCATTGTGGTCGTGAAGCGGGATCAACCGCGTATCGATGCCAAAGCGTGTTGCCAGCTTTCGCGTCACGCGCGTGTCTTCGCACAGGACGATATCAGCAGCGTTCATGGCTTCGACACCGCGAGGGGCCATATCGCCAAGGTTTCCAATAGGTGTCGTGACAAGGATCAGCATGGCTTAGGACTGAAGGTAGCGAGCCAGCGCGTCAATAACCGGACGGCCTTCGTCTGTGACTTTTAGGATGTTGTTGTTCGTTGTCAGCAAACCTTCGCTTTCGAGCTTTTGCAGAAGTCCCGCGTTCAGTGGCTTGTTGGCCAGAACCTCATAGTGGCGCAGTGGCATGCCTTCAGACAACCTCAGGCCAAAGGGCAGGGCTTCGGCCAGTTGATCTTCAGCGGTTAGAGCATCATTGGTCACGGTGGCGTGGCCAGCGTCACTCTCAACATGGTCAAGCCAAACACTGGGTGCCCGATGCTGCCGCGTGGCCCATTTCGCGCCGCCTTTCGTCAGTCGACCATGCGCCCCCGGACCAATGCCGATATAATCCTGATAAGCCCAATAGAGCCGGTTGTGCTGGCTCTCAAAGTGCGGTTCGGGAGCGTGGTTGCTGACTTCGTATCCGTGATAGCCCGCATCGGACAGGATTTGCCGTGTGGCGAGATAGAAATCGGCGGTGTCATCTTCACTTTTCGGCTGAATCACGCCTTTACGGGTCAGCTGTTCAAATAGCGTGTTGGGCTCAATGGTGAGTTGATACAGTGAGATGTGGTGGGGCTGCAGGGCCAAGGCTTGAGCAAGCTCGTCTTGCCAGTCCTCAAAGGATTGACGGGGCCGGGCGTACATGAGGTCAAAGCTGATATTGTCGAAAGCACTGCGCGCAATCTCCAACGCCATCAGTGCTTCTTCGACACTATGCTGACGCCCAAGCGCAAGCAGGGCTTGGTCCCGAAGGCTTTGCACACCGAGCGACAGTCGGTTTACACCAGCGTCACGATAACCGGCGAAGCGGTCTGCATCTGTGCTGGTGGGATTGGCTTCCAGCGTGATTTCTATGTCGTTGCGGAACCCGATTTCTCTCTGTGCGGCTTCGATCACCGCGTGAACGGTTTCGGGCCTCATCAAAGACGGTGTGCCGCCACCAAAGAAGACTGACGTGAGCTTCCGCCCTTGGGCCAAAGGTGCAAAATGCTGGAGTTCTCGCACCAGCGCGTCGGCCCAACGCTGATGGTCCGTGGGGTCGTCTGCACCCACTTCGTGAACATTAAAATCGCAGTAGGGGCAGCGCTTCTGGCAAAAGGGCCAGTGCACGTAAAGACCAAGTTTGAAGTCTTCCGCGGCGATCATTCAGTAAAGCAGGCTGCAACAAGTTGCTCAAAGGCATGAGCACGATGGCTCATGGCGTGTTTCTTGGCCGGGTCCATTTCGCCAAAGGTCTGGCTGAACCCTGTGGGAACGAAGATCGGATCATAGCCAAAGCCGTTTTTCCCCGTTGGTGGGAATTTCAGAGCACCGCTGATGGTTCCAAGAAAGGTCTCGTCATGGCCATCGGGCCAGGCGAGCGTCAGTGCACAGACAAACATGGCATCGCGCGATGGATTGTCTCCGAGCTCTTCACGAACACGGTTCATGGCGACAGTGAAATCCTTGTTCGGACCGGCCCACCGCGCCGAATAGATTCCCGGCGCACCTTCAAGCGCGTTGACGGCAAGACCGCTATCGTCCGCCAAAGCGGGCAGATTGGCGGCCTGGGCGGCAGCATGGGCTTTGAGGCGCGCATTGCCTTCAAAAGTCTTTTCGGTTTCTTCGGGCTCGGGCAGACCAAGCTCTCCGGCGGATACCACTTCGATGCCAAAGGGCTGCAACAACTCAGCAATCTCGACGACTTTGCCCGGATTATGTGTGGCGAGGACCAGCTTGGGTTCTTTGAACAGGCGCGACATTGCTTGTTAGCCCTCCAACGCTTTGTTCTGGGCTTCAGCAATATCCGCAACGCCCTTCTTCGCCAGCGCCAGCAGAGCCATGAATTCGGTCTGGGCGAAGGGAGTTTCTTCGGCAGTGGCCTGAATTTCGACAATCCCGCCGTCAGCGACCATCACGAAATTGGCGTCGGTCTCCGCGCTGCTGTCTTCGGCGTAATCCAGATCGAGCAGGGCGGTTCCTTCGCAGATACCACAGGAAATGGCAGCAAGTTGGCCCGTCATTGGGCTTTCCTTAAGCATGCCGATTGTCGTCAGGTGCTTGAAAGCCATCTGCAAGGCCACGTAAGCGCCTGAGATGGAGGCTGTCCGCGTACCGCCATCGGCCTGCAGAACATCGCAGTCCACTTTGATCTGCACTTCGGGCAGCTTGTTCAAGTCTACCACCGCACGCAGTGACCGACCAATCAGGCGCTGGATCTCCTGTGTCCGTCCAGACTGTTTCCCGCGCGCGGCTTCTCGTCCCATGCGTTGGTCAGTTGACCGAGGCAGCATGCCATACTCAGCGGTGATCCAGCCTTTTCCTGTGTTGCGCATCCAACCGGGAACGGAATCTTCGACGGTCGCAGTGACCAGCACTTTGGTATCGCCAAAGCTGATGAGACAGGAACCTTCGGCGTACTTGTTAACGTCGGTTTCGATGGTGATTTCACGCATCTGATCAACAGCGCGGCCAGAAGGGCGGGAGTAGGACATGAAGAACTTCCTGTTTCGGTTTCGGGAGCGGTGCCAGTTATCGGCAAGATTTAAGCGTTTGTTGTCGCAGATAATGGCTTAATTCGGAACTCTCCTATCTCGAACCGCTGTCACCCGGTTCCTGCAGCTTATACCCGGTGCAGGTGCCGTTGACCTCTTTGCGCTCCGTTCATACATAAACCGAATGAGCCAGAACGACACCAAAGCTGCGACTTCGTCGCTGTTATCGCTGTCCGAACGCGCGCAAAGCGTGATGCGGAGCGTTGTGGCGCAGTACATGGAAACCGGCTCAACAGTTTCTTCACGCTTTATTTCCAGGCTGCCGGGTTTCGAGCTTTCGTCAGCTTCGATCCGCTCCGTGATGCTGGACCTCGAAGAAGCCGGTTTGCTCTATGCCCCGCACACGTCAGCCGGTCGGATGCCGACCGAGGCCGGGCTGCGGCTGTTTGTCGAAGGCCTGCTTGAGCAGAACAATCTCAGCGATGATGACCGTTCAGACATTGAGGTGCAATGTCAGGTCGCCGGGCGCTCTGTGGACGCTGTGCTTGCGGATGCTTCGGGGGTTCTCAGTGGGCTGTCGTCCTGCGTGGGTCTGGTTGTGGCCCCAACGGTGGAAGAGCCCATTCGACACATCGAATTCGTCCCGCTGTCGCCCGGACGCGCGCTGGTTGTACTGGTTTTTGAGGGCGGACACGTTGAAAACCGCTTGCTGGAATTGCCGCTGGGGGTGGGTAGTGATGCTCTGATCCGTGCGGGTAATTTTCTCTCGGCCCGATTGGCAGGAAAGACGCTTGACCAGGCCCGCTCAGCGATCTCGGATGAGGTCAATTCAAACCGCGCTGAGATCGACCGCCTGACGGCATCCATAGTGGAAGCGGGATTGGCGACGCGAGGCAAAGACGTCAAGGATGGCGTGTTGATTGTGCGAGGGCAGTCGAACCTGCTCAAAGACGTCCGCCAGCTCGAAGAACTCCACAAAGTCCAAACACTGTTCCAGGCGCTAGAGACCAAAGAGACCATGCTGAAGCTGCTTGAAAGCACGGATTCAGCCGAAGGCGTGCAGATTTTTATCGGCGAGCAAACCGAGCTGTTTGGTCTTTCCGGGTGCTCAATGATCCTCGCACCCTATCAGAACCAGTCGAATCAGGTCGTGGGTGCCGTTGGCGTCATAGGGCCCATGCACATGAATTACGGGCGAATTATTCCAATGGTGGACTATACCGCCCAGATTGTAAGCCGCGCGCTGGGCAACGCATCGACTTGAACCGCGTGATCGCCGCAGCGCCCTTTGAATGAACCGTTGATCGAGGAAGACATTCGTGTCCGACCAAAAGTCCGCACCCGATATTGACCCAGAAGACATCAAAGCCGCAGAGCGTGCTGCCGGCATTGAAATTGTACCCGAAGACGAAGAACTGCCGCCGGAAACGGCTCCGCAGGAGAAAACGGCCGACGATATGGTGGTTGAGCTGGAAGCACAGCTTGCAGAAGCTAAGGCTGATCGCTTGCGTGCTGTTGCCGAAGCTGAAAACACCCGAAAGCGGGCTGAGCGGGAAATTGCGAATGTTCGTAAATACGCCGCCGAGCCACTGGCGCGTGACTTTTTACAGGTTTCGGAGTTCATCCGGATGGCTCTGCAGAGCGTTACAGAAGAGCAGGCTGATGCTGATCCTTTGCTGAAGAACCTGCGCGTTGGTGTGGCCATGACGGAAAAAACGCTTCTGGACGCCTTTGAGCGCAATCACGTCAAGCAGATCACGGCGAAACCCGGTGACGCCTATGACCACTCAGCGCACGAAGCCATCTCTCGTGTGGACGCGCCGGAAGGGATTGAACCGGGACAGATCGTGCAAATGATCGGGGCCGGTTACCGTCTGCATGATCGGCTGATTAAGCCCGCGACTGTCGTTGTTGCGCAGGAACCTGCGGCACCGACAGAAAGCAGCGATGAAGAAAGCGCGGAGTAGAGCGCACTCACTTGAATTTATGGACGGTTCGGTATGCGCGTAAGGCACCGCTCAGCGCGCTGCAGCCATTGCGGCAGAATTTCCAGTCCCTATATCTCCAGATGAAACAGGAACGCAATCGACTGTTCCGAAAGTGCAATCTTGTTTTTGCCCAAAGGCCGCGTGGCATGGGGCAAAACACCTGGAGGGGGCCGGGAACCGGGGCTTCAATTGAAGACTGGTTCGAGCGTCCGCTGAAGAAAGGAAAAGAAGAAGTATGAGCAAGGTCATTGGAATTGACTTGGGTACCACCAACTCGTGTGTTGCCGTTATGGAAGGCTCGAACACGAAGGTGATTGAAAATGCGGAAGGCGCGCGTACCACGCCTTCGATGGTTGCATTCAGCGACGGTGGCGAGCGTCTGGTTGGCCAGTCCGCCAAGCGTCAGGCTGTAACCAATCCAGCCCGCACCCTGTATGCGATCAAGCGTCTGATCGGTCGTCGGTTTGACGATGCACAAACCTCCAAGCACGCCGAAATGGCGCCTTTCAAAGTTGTTAAGGCTGACAACGGTGACGCTTGGGTCGAAGTGGATGGTGAGAAGTACTCTCCAAGCCAGGTTTCGGCTTTCATCCTCGGGAAAATGAAAGAAACCGCTGAGTCCTACCTTGGCGAAAACGTAACTGAGGCCGTCATCACGGTTCCGGCTTACTTCAACGATGCACAGCGTCAGGCAACCAAGGACGCCGGCAAGATTGCGGGTCTGGAAGTCAAGCGTATCATCAACGAGCCAACTGCGGCGGCTATGGCTTACGGCCTTGAGAAAAAGGGCGAAGGCACGATCGTGGTCTATGACCTTGGCGGTGGTACCTTTGACGTTTCCGTGCTCGAAGTCGGCGATGGCGTGATTGAGGTTAAGGCGACCAACGGTGATACGTTCCTTGGCGGTGAAGACTTTGATATCCGCATCATGGATTACCTTGCCGACGAATTCCAAAAGGAAAACGGCATCGATCTGCGCAAGCAGACGGACGCTTTGCAGCGCCTGAAAGAAGCTGCGGAAAAGGCAAAGATCGAGCTGTCGTCTGCTATGGAAACCGAAGTGAACCTGCCGTTCATCACGGCGGACGCAACCGGTCCAAAGCACCTGATGCTCAAGATTTCCCGCGCCAAGCTGGAAGCACTGGTCGACGACCTGCTGCAGCGTACCATGGAGCCGGTCAAGAACGCGCTTAAGGATGCTGGTTTGGCTGCTGGTGATATCGACGAGATCGTTATGGTCGGCGGTATGACCCGGATGCCAAAGGTGAAGGAACTCGTGAAGGGCTTCTTCGGCAAAGACCCGAACCAAGGCGTGAACCCTGATGAAGTTGTGGCCATCGGTGCGGCGGTTCAGGGCGGTATTTTCCAGGGCGATGTGAAAGACGTCCTGTTGCTCGATGTGACCCCGCTGTCGCTGGGTATCGAAACGCTGGGCGGTCAGATGACCCGCCTGATCGACCGCAACACGACCATCCCGACCTCAAAGGGCCAGACGTTCTCCACGGCCGCAGACAACCAGTCTGCCGTGACGATCCGGGTTTTCCAAGGCGAGCGTCCAATCGCAGCTGACAACAAGATGCTCGGTCAGTTCAACCTCGAAGGCATTCCACCAGCACCACGTGGTGTGCCGCAGATCGAGGTAACGTTCGACATTGATGCCAACGGTATCGTGTCGGTCGAAGCCAAGGACAAAGGAACGGGTCGCGAGCAAAAGATCACGATCCAGGCGTCTGGCGGCCTTTCTGATGAGGATATCGATCGCATGGTCAAGGACGCGGAAGCAAACGCGGCTGACGACCAGAAGCGTAAAGATCTCATCGAAGCGCGCAATTCGGCTGATAGCCTTGCCTATCAGGCGGAAAAGACGATCAAGGACAACGCCGATAAGATCGATGATGCAGCCAAAGCTGATATTCAGCAGAAGGCTGATGCTTTGAAAGTGGCATCTTCGACCGAGGACCTTGATGATATCCGTTCCAAGACCGAAGCGCTTTCTGAAGCGATGATGGCTGTTGGTTCTGCGATCTACGGTGACCCGAACGCGGCCGAGGGCGGTGCTGGCTTCAATCCTGAAGACATG
>JBMTIF010000083.1:0-7871 GCA_049437045.1 Alphaproteobacteria bacterium
TCATCACAGAACAACTCGGCGCACAGGGCACGGTTCTGGGCGGCGGTCGCTATGATGGTTTGTCCAAGTTGCTGGGCGGGCCGCAGATGGCAGGGGTTGGGTGGGCCGCTGGCGTGGACCGGCTGGCCATGTTGCTGGGCGAGGCACCAACCGAACCGGCTCCCGTTGCTTTTGTCCCTCTGGGCGAAGAAGCGGAGACCGTCGCGCAAAAGCTGGTGTTCGAGCTGCGTGCCAAAGGCGTGCGGGTGGACATGAACTACAGCGGCAACATGAAAAAGCGTCTGACCCGTGCCAACAAGGTTGGAGCCAAACAGACTGTGATTCTGGGCGAGGACGAGTTGAAGGCCGGGATTGCATTGGTGCGAGACATGGAGGGCGGTGAACAGCGCGAAGTGCCGCTTTCATCTTTGGTTGAGGAAATGAGCGCATGAGTTCATTGGTCTCCAAGCTTGAAACCGTCGTTCGGCGGCATGAGGAAATCCAGGCACTTTTGGCCGATCACCCCGAGCCGGGCAGCGCGGACTACACCAAGCTGACGCGCGAATACTCAGAAATGAGCCCCGTGGTCGAAGAAATGCGCGCCTTCCAAAAGGCTGTGCAGGACCTTGAAGACGCGGAAGCGCTGGCGGCGGGTGAAGACGACGCCGAAATGCGCGCCATGGCAGAAGACGAAGCCCGGGCGCTCAAGACCGAAATCGAAGCCACGGAGCAGCGGATGAAAGTCCTGCTGCTGCCGCGAGATGAAGCAGACAGCCGGAACGCCATCCTTGAAATCCGACCCGGTACTGGCGGTGACGAGGCTGGCTTGTTCGCTGGCGATTTGCTGGCCATGTATCGGCGGTTTTGTGAGCTGCAGGGTTGGAAGTTTGAAATCCTCGAAATGAGCGAAAATGACGTTGGTGGGCTTAAGGAAGTTTCAGCCCGGATCAATGGAACCAACGTGTTTGCCGCCCTCAAGTTCGAATCCGGCGTGCATCGCGTGCAGCGTGTCCCGGCGACGGAATCGGGTGGGCGCATTCACACCTCTGCGGCAACGGTCGCTGTGCTGCCCGAAGCCGAAGAAGTCGATATCGAAATCAAGGCCGAGGACATTCGCATCGATACCATGCGAGCCTCTGGTGCCGGTGGACAGCACGTGAATACGACGGACTCTGCGGTGCGGATTACCCACCTGCCCACGGGTATCATCGTGACCCAGAGCCAGAAATCGCAGCACCGTAACCGCGAAGAAGCCATGCGCGTGCTCCGCGCGCGTTTGTACGAAAAAGCGCGGGACGAAGCCGATGCCGAACGCGCCGCCAACCGCAAGGGCCAAGTGGGTAGTGGTGATCGCTCTGAACGCATCCGCACCTATAACTACCCGCAGGGCCGGGTTTCCGACCACCGCATCAATCTCACCCTTCATAAGCTTGACCGCATCGTCGCGGGCGATGGTCTGGGCGAAGTCATCGAAGCGCTGACCGCGGAAGATCAGGCCGCACGGCTCGCCGAATTGGGCGAATAGAGCTTTGTTGCTTCGGCTGGAAGCCTGGCTCAAAGACGCCACCAAAGCGCTGGATGGCTTGGCTGATCAACCACGAACTGAAGCACGCCGACTGGTCGAATTTGCGTGCGGCTGGGACACGGTTCAGCAGATTTCCGAGCCAGATGCCTTTTTAACGCGCGAGCAGTTTGAAATTCTCAATGCCCTGATTGCGCGACGCCTCGCGGACGAACCCCTGTCTCGGATCGTGGGCCGGCGGGAGTTCTGGGGCATGGATCTGAGCATCAGAGACGCCACGCTGGACCCGCGCGCCGATACTGAAACGCTGGTTGAGCTGTTGTGGAAACCTGCGCCCCCACCCCACCGAAAACCATTCTTGATCTCGGCACCGGATCAGGCGCCATTCTGCTGGCGCTGCTGAATGAGTTTCCAGCGGCTCAAGGACTGGGTATCGATCAGGACCGCAAAACAGTGGAAACGGCGCGGCACAATGCCCAAACGCTGGACCTTCAGGCCAGAGCGCGGTTTAGGGTGGCAGATTGGCTGAACGGTATTGAAGAGCGGTTTGACCTGATCGTTTCCAACCCACCCTATATCCCCACGTCGGACCTCAACGGACTGGACCGAAATGTGCGCGAATTCGATGACCCAAAGGCTCTCGATGGCGGTGCAGACGGCTTGGATTTCTACCGCGACACCCTCAAAGCCGCCGGAACAAACCTGACTGTTGGCGGTTTTCTTGGGCTGGAGCTTGGGATCGGTCAGCAGGCAGCTGTGGTTGAAATTGCGGAGAACGCGGGGTGGAGCCTGCATGCGCAGAGGAACGACCTCGCCGGTATTCCTCGAGCGCTGGTGTTCGTCGCTCATCCGTAGTGGCTTTTTCACTTGGAAATCTGCCGCGCAAAGTCTAGGTTCCGGCTAAAGGCGAGCCCGTAGTTTTGAGAGTGAGCAGGTTTGTTGCTGGCTCTCGGTCTCGCTGCGGATGACAGATTTCCCGCGCGGTTTTCCCATAACCCCCCGGACCGTCAAACGTTCAATACCACTTCCGCCTGAGGGCAAAGGAAACGACATGAGGCAGGGCAACAACCGCCGTGGGCGTCAGCCAAAGCAACAAAAGCAGGGTACGATTCCGACCCGGAATCAGGTTTTTGATTCCAATGGTCCAGACGTCCGGGTGCGCGGCAATGCGCATCAGGTCTATGACAAGTACTCCGCACTGGCCCGCGAAGCGACCGCAGCCGGAAACCACATTCAGGCAGAAGCCTACTACCAGTTCGCCGAGCACTACTTGCGCCTGCACCTCGCAGCGACGGTCATGGGTGGTGGCAATCGACGTGGTGGCGGCAACCCAAAGGACCAGTTCCCACCAGAGGCGCTGGAAGACCCCCTGATTTTCCGTCCGGACATGCCCGAGCCGCAGGAGCGGAACGAACAGCAGGGTCGTGACGATTCTGAGGGCGGTGAAGGCGGCAATGACCGCAGAGATCGGCGCGATCGCAACCGTGATCGGGGTGAGCGCGGCGAAAAAGGTGACCGGGAAGATCGCCGCCAACGGCGTGAGCGCAAGCCTCGGGGACAGCAGGGTAATGCAGGTTCTTCGGGTGATTCAGCGCAGGTTGACCCCTCAGAGCAGGATCAGCCAGATATTCCACTGTTCCACGCCGGAATGGAGGCCCCTGAAGGCGAAGCAATCGTTGAAAGCCGAGCGCCCAAGCCCGTGCCGGCCCCGCCGCCGATGGATGAAACTGACGAGTCAGAGGCCTGAGAACCTGTCCTTTGACCCTTGCGTGAGCCGCAAGATTTCCCATATCCGAGTCATACCGCGCGCCGCATAGCGGGCGCGGCCTCAACCCAAGCCGGACCACGCTGAATTCAGGTGCTCTGGCCGGATTTTGGAGACTGATATGGATATTTCTCGCTTTACCGAGCGTGCGCGTACGATTCTGCAATCGGCGCAGGGATTGGCTGCCGAACAAAGCCACCAATTTATAACCCCCACTCACCTGGCCCTGAGCCTGCTCGACGACGAAACCGGCTTGGTTCCGCGTTTGATGAGCATTGCCGGCGTCGAGGCTGAACCCCTCAAGTCGGCTTTGATGGCTGACCTTTCCAGCATGCCCAAGGTATCTGGTGGAGGGGCTGAGCAGGTCTTTCTGAACAAGGACATGGGCGCGGTCGTCACCCGTGCGCAAAAGCTGGCCAGCGAGGCTGGTGACCAGTTCGTTACCACGGATCGCCTGTTGCAAGCTGTGATCGAGAGCAAGGATTCCCCGGCTGGTAAGGCCTTCCGCAACGCCGGAGCCGATGCGGTAAAAATGGCCGCGGCGATCGAGTCTGTGCGCAAAGGCAAAACGGCAGAAAGCGCCGCCGCTGAAGACGGTTTTGAAGCGCTGGAAAAGTACACGCGCGACCTGACCGCTGATGCTGCTGCCGGTCGGCTGGACCCCGTGATTGGGCGAGAAGACGAAATTCGTCGAGCGGTGCAGGTTCTCTCCCGCAGGACAAAGAACAACCCCGTGATGATCGGGGAACCAGGCGTGGGCAAAACCGCCATCGTCGAAGGATTGGCCTTGCGCATCATCAATGATGACGTGCCACAAAGCATCAGCGGCAAGCGTCTGCTCGTGCTCGATTTAGGTGCGCTGATTGCAGGGTCCAAGTATCGCGGCGAGTTTGAAGAACGGCTCAAAGCGGTACTCAAGGATGTCGAAGCAGCCAACGGGTCCATCATCCTGTTCATCGACGAGCTTCATACGCTGGTTGGTGCAGGCAAGACAGATGGCGCTATGGATGCGTCCAACATGCTCAAACCTGCGCTGGCGCGGGGTGAGTTACGCTGTGTGGGCGCAACCACGCTGGACGAATACCGCGAATACATCGAGAAAGACCCCGCTTTGGCGCGGCGTTTTCAGCCGGTTTACATCGACGAGCCGGGAACAGAAGAGACCCTGTCTATTTTGCGTGGCATCAAAGGCAAATATGAAACCCACCACGGGGTGCGGATTTCGGACGCGTCACTGGTCGCCGCAGTACAGCTTTCGGATCGCTATATCACTGACCGGTTTCTGCCGGACAAGGCCATCGACCTGATGGATGAAGCTTCGGCTCAGCTGCGCATGGAAGTGGACACCAAGCCCGCCGCGCTGGACGAAATCGACCGCCGGATCGATATGCTGAAGATGGAGCAATTTGCGCTGGAAAAAGAAGGCGATGAGGGCTCCAAGGAACGGCTGAAGTTGCTCCGAGAGGAACTGGCGGAACTGGAGAAACAGTCCGAGGACATGTCCGCCGAATGGAACGCGGACAAGGCAAAGCTCGCCGAAGCCCAGGCCATCAAAGAAGAACTGGACGAGGCGCGCACCGCACTGGAAATCGCCAAACGAACCGGTGATCTGGGCAATGCCGGTGAGCTTCAGTACGGCACCATTCCGACGCTGGAAGAAAAGCTTAAGAGCTTCGACGAGTTGGACACGGCGCAGGTCCGGGAGGTTGTCGGCACCGATCATGTGGCCCGCGTTGTAGCGCAGTGGACAGGCATACCGGTCGAAAAGATGCTCGAAGGTGAGCGCGAAAAACTGTTGCAGATGGAACAAGCGCTGGCAAAACGCGTGGTTGGGCAGGAAGCTGCTGTTACGGCCATTTCCAAAGCTGTCCGCCGCGCCCGCGCCGGGTTATCGGACCCGAACCGACCACAGGGAAGTTTCCTGTTCCTCGGCCCGACGGGTGTGGGCAAGACCGAGCTGGTCAAGACCCTCGCGTCCTTCCTGTTTGACGACGACACGGCCATGCTTCGGCTGGATATGTCCGAGTATATGGAAAAGCACGCAGTGAGCCGTCTGATTGGGGCTCCTCCGGGCTACGTTGGTTACGACGAAGGGGGCATTCTGACCGAAGCCATCCGCCGTCGGCCTTATCAGGTTGTGCTGTTTGATGAAGTCGAGAAGGCGCACCCGGACATCTTCAACATCCTGCTGCAGGTTCTTGACGATGGCCGCCTGACCGACAGCCAAGGGCGTACGGTGGACTTCCGCAACACGATTATCGTGCTGACCTCCAACCTCGGGGCCAAGCTCATGACCGAGCCGGGCGCATCGTCGGATGACGATGTTGTGCAGGCAGAGGTGATGAAGATTGTTCGCCAGAACTTCCGCCCTGAATTCCTCAACCGGCTGGATGAAATCCTGTTCTTCAACCGGCTGGCACCTGAAGTCATGGATCTCATCGTCGATATTCAGCTGCAAGGTCTGGCCAAGCGGCTGGATGGTCGCGACATCGACATGACGTGGACCGAGGCCGCCAAACAATGGCTGGCGCAGGAAGGCTACGATCCACTCTACGGCGCACGGCCACTCAAGCGGGTGATCCAGCGCGTCGTGCAGGACCAGCTCGCGCGCCAACTGCTCGATGGCAGTGTTAAAGCCGGAGACGCGGTGGTGGTCGATCAGGTTGGCTCAACCATTCTGGTGACCCAGGCCAAGCAGGAAGAATTGGTCGCTTAGACTGGTCCTGAACGGGACAGAAAAAAGGGGGCTTGCCCGTGCGGTAAGCCCCCTTTTTCTATTCTTGCGGCGTCTTCGGCGCGATGACCGGTTCGGCTCGGGCGATCATGCCCAACGTATTGTCCCTCACAACCAGGAAGGAGTTCCGGGCGCTGCCGCTGAGTTTTTGACCGCGTGGAAGCTTGGATTTCACGGGGTCAATCTGCTTGCCGTACTTCTTGATTTCAAAGTGCAAGTGGTTACCGGTCGAAGAGCCCGTCGTGCCGACATAACCAACGACCTGCCCTTGCTTGACCCGCGAGCCAACGCGCAGGTTCTTCGGGAACCGCGACATGTGGGCATAGAGCGTCTGGTAGATGTCATTGTGCTTGATGATGACATGCTTGCCATAGCCACCGGAGTGGGTCCGCTTGGCGATCACCACGCCGTCACCTGCGGCAAAGATCTTGGTCCCTTTTGAGGCAGCATAGTCTACGCCACGGTGCGGACGAACCTTGCCGGTGATGGGATGTTTACGCTTTGGGTTGAAAGGCGAGCTCATGCGATAAGGCCGCGCCAATGGTGCCCGCATCAGCGAGAAAGACGTCGCGCAGCTTTGTTTGGCATCACGGTCGTAATAGCCCGTAGAATTTTTCTGTTCATAGCGGAAGACCTCCCGCTTACCGCCGCGCGTCTCAAACGAGACGTAGTGGATCTTCTGAGAATCGACGATCCGCCCATCCTCGGTCAGGCGCGCGTCGAACAGAATGCTGAACTTATCGCCGATCTGGATATCCTTGTTGAAATCCGTAACACAGCGATGGGTCTGAATGGCATTGGCAACAATGCGGTCGGGCAGCCCCATGGCCTTGGCGTCTTTCCAGAAACCCCGGCGAATGGTGCCGGAGGCAACCATCAGCTTCTCGATATAAACCGTCTCGTCACGATGGGCCGCAAACCCCGTGGGTGTGCGTTCAACGGAAACGGTCACATCTTCAGATGGCTCGAAATGCAGGGAAATGAGACGACCCGGCGCGCCCGGTTCAACTGAGGCATCCAGATTGAGCGAAACCGGCCAACCCGGCATGAGCTTGCGCAGATCAAAGACCTGACTGACGGCCTTGTTGATGGCATTGACGTCCGTGCGCGCCAAACCCTGCTTATTGAGAATCTTTACAAGGTTATCGCCGCTCTCAATCGTCGCGTATTTCCGCAGTTCCAGAATGGCGGGGCGCTCAACGGCACGTATTTCCGCATTCATGTCCATGCCGAAGTGACCCTCGGTGACGACCAGATCATTTTCGTTAAGCGGTTCGCGAATGCGGGAGAGCGACTTTTTGCCCTGAACACCGCGCGTCAGAAAGCTGAAATCAAAGCCGCGACGAACGACCTGCTCCTGCGGAGCCGCGCCACCCACTGCCATATCCTTGGCCGCACTCAGATTGCGCTCATAGCGGACCATGGTGGAGATCCAATCCGCCTGAGCCGCATTAAATGCGCTTAAAGTAATGAGTAAAACAGATCCTGCGAGCGCAATGGCTTTCAAGACACCGTCCCCTTGTCGCTGCACTCAAGTACTCGCCGTACCACTCGTGCACATTGATCCATGTCCCTTTGGGCAAAGCCTTTATCCACACTTCTATGACTTGAATAGGGCCAAACGAAAAAAAGCTCAATTAATGATCGCATAATTTTCTAATGTTCTTGCAATGGACAGTTATTGGACAAGCCTTGCAAAAGGCTCCTGTCTGCCCCTGCGAACACGCCTTGAGCTTTTTAATTTTGGGCTTTGACAAGCCCGAACGAGGGGCGTAAACCCCGCTCACTTCCGGCGCACACACCGCTTCACACGAAACGGCTTTCGCTGTCGGGATTGTTCTTTGACATTGTTGGTTAAGAAAAAAGAGAGG
>JBMTIF010000084.1:0-7828 GCA_049437045.1 Alphaproteobacteria bacterium
GGCCACTTCACCCTCGAGCACAACACCGGCCATCACAGCCGCGTCGCCACGCCCGAGGACTGCGCCAGCGCCCGCTTCGGTGAGGGCTTCTACGCCTTCGCCCTGCGCGAAGTCCCCGGGGCCATCATCGGTGCCGTCCGGATCGAGGCCCGCCGCCTCAAGGCCAAGCAGCGCGGGTTCTGGCACCCCAGCAACCAACTGCTGCAGATCTGGGGGCTGAGCGCCCTGCTCGCCGCGCCGCTGGTCCTCGCCTTCGGCTGGATCATGCTGCCGCTGCTGGCCCTGCACCACCTGATCTGCTGGCTCATGCTGACCCAGGCCAACTACGTCGAACACTACGGGTTGGGCCGGGCACTCAACGACAAGGGCCGCTACGAGCCGGTGCGCCCGATCCATTCGTGGAACGCTGACCAGTGGCTGTCGAATGCGTTGCTGTTCAACCTCCAGCGCCACAGCGACCACCACGCCCACGCCTGGCGTGATTATCAGGTGCTACGCACCTTCGACGATGTCCCGCATTTGCCGACCGGCTATCCGGGAACCTTCCTGCTGGCGCTGATCCCGCCGCTGTGGTTCCGGGTTCTCAACCCGCGGGTCGAGGCCTGGGCCGAGGAGCACGACGCCACCATCAACCGAGGCTGAGTTATTCAACCACTCATGCTCGGCAAGGCCGCCTCAAGGCAGGGGCGATCGATCAGACGGTCCATTCCAGCAGATGTCGAGGGTGGAAGCCTCCTCCAGTGAACATCGGTGCGCGCGGGATCGAAGCCAAAGTTCGAAAAAGGCCCGAGATTGTTCAAGCGGAGAAATCGTATCTCCGGGCCATGCACTCAAGGGACGCAAGCGCCGTGTCGCTCCGGCCTTTGACCGCATGAGACCAAGACAGAGTGACAGCCCCCTGATCCCCCCGGCGAGCAGTGCTGGAACGGCCTCACCCAGAACTTCTCCTGTCGGGCGGGTCTGGGCCGTAAGCGCGCTCCGCCCCTCGGCCACGGCTTCCACCAGACCGTCATCAGGGCCGAAGAAGTGAAACCCACTGGTCGCACGCGGATTGCACTCCAGGGCGCGCCATTGCCCTTCAGCATCCCGACGCAAATCAAAGGAGAGCTGCCCGGTGACGTTCAAAGCCTTGGCGACTGCCTCGACCATAGGGCGCAGCTGGGAGCCGACCCCATCCTCGCTGGCAGCAAAGGCGACACTGGCACCTCGCCCCTGACGCAACCGTAACAGCGGTTCATAGGCTTGTAAGGCCAGGACCTGCCCCCCTACAGCGACGGCAGACAAACAGATCTCCTCGCCGGGCAAATAAGCCTGCGCCAACCAGGGCTGTTCGGGTGATATGGGTAACCTGAGGATCGTCGCCCGGTCCGGCTTGATCAAGACGCTGGTGGCAAATCGCGAAAATCTCGGCTTGAGCACCCACGGCCCCTCGCCGAGGGCCGCCGCGTCGGCGCCAGTTTCTAGGTTTTGAAAGGACGGCGCAAAATCCGGTGCCACACGAGCGAGCAGTGCATTGAACGCGGCTTTGTCGTGGAGTGTGATCAGGTCTTCGAGCGATGGGGCAAAGAGCCTTTGGGCCCAGCCTTTGGCCTCGGGGCGCAGGGCAGCCCGGGCCAGGAAAAGCACTTCCTCGCAGGTTGGGAGTATAAGATTAGCGTCTGTCTCTTCAACCGCGCTGGTGATGGCTTTGGCAAAATTGTCCGGTTCAGATCGCGGTGGAGGCAATTGCAAGTAGCCTTTGATAGAACGCGAAAACCGACCAACCGGGTCGCGGAGGCTGTCGGCACCGAAGACCCGCCAGCCAGCCGCCGCGAACAATCGGCACCAGTGCAGGGCCACAGGCGCCCTGAGGCCCGTGATGAGTACCGTTGGTTTCATTGCTTCAACCGCTCGACCCGCCGCAGTTTGCGCGACAGGAGTTGGTCGGGGGTCAGGTTCCAGTTGGCTAGGCGGACTAGGATGGGGCCCTCGGTCTGTTCGTTTGTATCCGGCGTACACCGCTGAACCGGCACCGCTGTGTGCAGTGCACCCTCAAGGGCAGCGAGTGCTGATTTCTGGACAACGGGTTCGACTGTTGATGGCAGGCGGAGTTCCACCGATCCGTCGAGCCGCTGCTGAATGCGGAAATCCGTGATCGACGGGCTGCAGTCTAGCACCGCGTTTCGCAGTACATCGGGGGTGACCATCCGATCACCAAACCAGAACACGTCGTCTTGCCTGCCCTCCACCGCATCCACAACCTGGAGAGGGGAACCGCAAGGGCAGCCTCGACCGCCCAGCCGAAGAAGATCATTCATGCGATAGCGGCATGTGAGCTGAAAGTGTCTGGAAAAGTCAGTGACAATGGGCGTGACCAGCTGATCGCCGACGGGCTCGAACTCGAACCGGACAAAGTCCTCCGTCAGATGCAGCCGCCCTTGGCTACAACTGATGGCAAACAGGCCTTCGGTCGCCATGTAAATCTGACCCAGACGGAGAGAAAAGGCTGCCTCAACGATCCAGCGATCGGGTGGATCGAGTGTCTCCGCCCCCGCGAAAAGCCGCTGCGGGCGGAGACGGCCGAGATCAGCATTCTCGGCCAGCCAGCGCAAGATTTTGGGCGGTGCAATGATGACGGTCGGGTCAAAGTCAGCGAGCGCATCTTCCCAAGAGGCCGGACCCTGCCTGAGATCAAAGAATGCAAGCTTCAACCAGCGGGATTGATTTCCGGCTCGGTAGAGTGCGCTGCTCTGTGGCAGGATCACGGCGACGCGATGCCGCCGCCGCCAAACGTCAGGTAACCCCTTGGCGAGGATAGTACCCAGCCAGCGGTAGCGCTCGGCTTCTGTGATGATGTAAAGCCCCCGGTTGCCAGACGTCCCGCTCGAAACACCACAGTACAAACCGGGCGCCAGGCCCCCTTCGGCTGCCTCACCCCGATCGAGCGCGGTGCGAACAGTGCGCGCGCTGATACCATCACGGTTATAGGTAGCGAAGTTCGCCATCAGCTGCCCTTTGTCCATTTCGAGATCCTCGGCCTTAAGGTGAGGAAAGTGGGTGGTAAGCGCGGCGCGCCACGATGCCATTTGTCTGCGCTGATGGCGCAAAACATCCTCACGCGTGCGCAAGGTCGCAGCCAGCCAACGCGCCCGCACAAACGCCGCCAGGACGGCCATTCCCGCTTCAACCGGCATCGAACGGATCGCGATCAGGATCATGGCAGAGCCCGACCCGGCCCCCGGCCTGCTTGAAGGCTGCCAGCCGCGCAAGGGTGGTTTCCGCCGCTTCAATATCATCGGCTATGAGGCGTGGCAGACCGGAGAGCGTGACCTTTGGCTTGGTCAGACCCGGTTCCAAGCCCTCGGCGGCTCGATCAAGAGCACCGAGTACAAAGTGCGCATCCACAGCGTAGAGATAGTGTTCGCTATGGATATAAATTCCGACTTGCCCCGTCGCATGACCGTTCATTGGCACCAGTGAGGCCAGTTCTGGCACCAGCGACCAGCCGGTACCAAGCCCGTCCGGCAGATTGATGGGCGGCAAGGCCTCAATCGGCTCCAATCGCCGGTCTAAATCCGGTGGCAAAAGCTCAGTAAAGGTCCCGTGAAGCAAGGACGCCCGCCAGCCAGCCCTCCTAACCGCGTCGAAGCCACGCCGGCTGGCGAGGATGCGCGCATTGGAAAAGCGGCGCAGTTCGCTCACATGATCGACATGAAAGTGGGTGACAATCACGCACTGAATGTCTTCGAGGGTCAGACCCTTGTCGACCAATACGGCGTCAATCTGTCCTTCGGGTCGTAGTCTGGCCCGGAACAGGCTCGTATACAGTCGAAGCCCGATGCTACGAGTTGGTAAACCATTGCCGCTCGGTGAAGAACCACCCGATGCCAGCGATGGATAGGTCGACGGGCCATAGCCAGTATCGACCAGGGTCGGTCCGAACGTCGGGTGATCGAGGAAAGCCCAGCGCACCTTGAGTGTGACCGGCGACCAGTCAGGCCCTGCCCCGACCAAAGCGCCGGGCGCCTTGATTGTTGCGCTGTTATAAAATTCGAATTTCATGAGGCCTGCTCTTTGCCATAGTCATCGCGCCCGTGTGTGGGTAAAGCCTCAGGGCGCACGCCGAAGATCGCCTCGAAACCATCGGCTATTGGAATTCGGGGTCGCCAGCCTAAGACCTCCTGGGCCCGCTTGGTATTCAGTGTCAGACTATAGGCGAAGATGCCCAGGCTGTAGCGGGTGAGCCGCGGCTCACTTGGCAGTCTCAAACCAGTGAAGACGGCTTCTATGCCGCGCGCAGCGAGCATGGCTATGGGCAGAGGAACGGGCTGCCAGCGGAATGCCAAGCTGTTTGCTCTGGCAATTTCGTTGACCAGCCAGTTCAGCGGGATCGCCTCACCCCCTGCAATATTGAAGATCCCCTGTGCCGAACTTTCCAGAGCAGCAACAATGGCATCGCATACGTCATCAACATGGGTCAGGTTTGTCACGGCCTGCCCGTCACGCATGAGTGGCAGCCAGCCGCGTCGCAACGCAGCCTCGAGCCGGGGTAAAAGTGTCGCCCGGTCCGTAAATTGATCTGGGCCTTAAGATGGCCGTACTGAGGGGCGACTGGAGCACGAGACTCTCCGCTTGTGCCTTAGTCCGGGCATAGTCGTTGATGGGCTTGCCCGGCAAGACCTCCTGCTCTCCGACATCAAAACGGTCGAAGGGAGCAAAGTACAGCGCGGGGGTCGAGATATGGATCAGGCGTTGCACACCTGCCTGCTCTGCCCATTCAAGTAGGTTGCGCGTCGCAACCACGTTTGCCTGGTCAAAATCCTGCGCGCGGCCCCAAGGTGATGACAGGGCCGCCGTGTGGACCACTGCATCGACGGCGGGAAGCCGCGCAAGTGCCCTTGGCTCACTGAGGTCGGCAACGATGAAGTCGAAGCCTGCAGGCGCACTCGAAAGACGGCGTCCTGTCGCAGATGCGTCGAACCGACCCGACGTCGCCAAAGCCTGCAGACAACGTCCGCCGAGAAAGCCAGTCCCACCGGTAACAAGGACCCGCATCAGGCGATCAATGCAGCAGCGCCAAACTGCACCCCCGCGGAGGTTCCCAGCAGCAAGACCCGAGAGCCATCGCTGATCTGCCCCCTTGTGCGGGCTTCGGCGAAGGCAATGGGCAGTGAAGCCGCGATCTGATTGCCGTGACTGCGCGTCAGATCAATGTATCGCTCGCGGCGCACCCTGAATGCTCTGGCCATATGCACTAGACTAACTGGGCTGGCCTGATGCGGAACAAAGAAGTCAACATCATCCAGAGACCAGTCAATTTGTTCGAGGAACGCAAAAAGAAACCCTTCGAACTCTGACCGGACCAAACGGTACAGCGCCTCACCATCCATTTCAAAAAATGCATGCTGCATAAAGAAATCAATATCATCGTGCGGGGTATTGGCCGTCCCGCCAACTGGTATCTGGCACGCCTCGAAAGCCGAAGGGAAGCTGGCAAAGGACGAACCGAGGATGCCCTGCTGATCTGCCCCTTCGATAAGCCACGCCCCGGCTCCGTCCCCAAACAGGGCGGCAACCGTCGGCGCAGTTTTCCAGGGCAAGGCGGCACTCGCAATCTCACTGCTGATGATCAGGACCCGATTTGCTCGCCCTGTCTGGATGTAACTGTCGGCCAGTTCGAGCGCCGACAGGGCACTGAGGCAAGTTGTGTTTACGTCCATCGTACGGCAGCTGCCGTCGGGTAGACCAAGCCCCCGATGAAAGAGTGCAGCAGTGCCCGGTATCAATTGCTGGGGTACAGCTGCGGCTGCTATTATCAAATCAACCGATGACGCGGGCAAGCTGGCCGATGCCAGGGCTGCCTGACCAGCCCGAAGGCCGAGTGCAACCTGCGTTTCATCCTCTCTTCGGTTGGCGATGTAGCGGGTTTCAACGCCGGTGGATGCCACAAGCGAGCCAGCGGGCAGCCCATGCTGACTTTCCAGAAGACCCGAGGCCAGCTTCCTTCGGGGTAAGGCTTGGCCCCAGCCACAAATTCTTGAACCAGAGTGCACCTCGCACCCTCCACGCAGAATCACTGTAGAAGCTATATTGCATTCAACCTTAGCGAAGCGCTAGCAGCCTTGGTAAGGTCTTTGTCCAAATATCCAAACCGGGCGAAGGCAAAGATAGAGAGCAAAAGGTGCAAGACACTTCAGCACGCCAATTCGTCTCGATGGTGCAGACGGCTGGAACGAGCTCGCTCGTCACCAACCTTGAGACTGAAATGATGATCTCACGCGTCGGGGACTTCGAGGTGCCGACGACCATCAACGATGGCCGTCGTCCGACCTGCTACATCTGCTGCCCGTCTACCGCCTATCTCGAATACGGCCAATTCGAGTTGTCGCAAGTTACCCGAAATCCGTTGTTGCGCGCTCTTGGTTCTGGAGCCCTTAGGGCAGCCTCTCCGGTCGTGCGGGCCATGCAACTCGGTCGTCAGATACAACTCAACAACTGGCTGGTGTCGACAAATATCCTGCCACCAGTCGGGCCTGAGGCCTGGCTGGATGCTTTTGACGCCGCGTCCGATAGTAATCCGAGCTTTGTTCCGGTGCTGCGCTCCGTAAACGATGCAGCGCACGGTCCACTCATTGAGGCCTTTGACCGCGAAGGACTGACTCTGCTTCCCGTCCGAAAAATATTTTTCCGCACCTATCCAGAGGATTGGCACCGAACCCGCGATGATCAACAAGATGTTAGGCTTCGTTCGAAAGGCCGGTTTATCGAACGGGCTGGCACTACGTTTGGTGAAAGTGATTTTGACCAGGCCGCCAGGCTCTACCAGATGCTCTACATCGAGAAATACAGCCGCCTCAACCCGCAATATACTGGTCGCTTTTTTGAAGAGTTTCAGAACCGTTGCGGCTTTGAACTCACTGGCCTTTTCGACCCTGAATGCGGTGGGAGAATGGTCGGCGTTCTGGGGCAGTTCGACCAACACGGTACAATCGTCAGTCCGGTGGTCGGTTACGACACTGACCTGCCCCAAAAACTGGGTCTCTATCGATGGCTGATCAGCCTGAGCGATGCAACCGCACGATCGCGTCAGCGCTTTGCCAACTGGAGTGCCGGTGCTGAACAGTTCAAAAGAAACCGGGGCGCCCAGCCGGCCATCGAATACCTTGTCGCTGATCTGCGTCGCGCGAGCCGTAGCCAGCGGCGTGCAGGCAGGATCCTGTCTCGTGTGCTGCAATTGGCTGCGCGCGCTGCAATGCGGCTCTGAACGACACCATCAATGACCTGAGCGACCCGCCAAAGCGACGGAACAACCCACATGGATGCATCGATCCTTATTGTTGGCTTCGGCTGCTTCATCGCGGCCTTCATCAACGCAGCCTTCGCCACCGGCGGTGTGTTCATCGTGCTCGCCACGCTGACGCTGGTGTTCCCGCCCTCGGTCGCCATCCCGCTCATGGGGCCGGCATCGGCCGGATCACTGGTTGGTCGTGTCGCGCTGTTCCGGGCGGAGATCAACTGGCGCATCTGCCTGATGTTCAGCCTCGGCGCCACGCTGGGCGTACTGGCCGGGGCGCTGGTGTTTTTCTCCCTGCCCGAGACCGCGCTTCGGGTCGGGCTGGCGCTGATCCTGCTGCTGATGGTCTGGGTGCCGCCGTCGATCTGGCTGCGGGACCGGCGGATTCCCTTCCTGCCGCTGGGAGCTGTCCATACGTTCATGGCAACGACGCTGGGGCTGGGCGGCCTACTGCAGGCGGTGCTGATCAACACGCCGATGACCAGGAGTGCCCTGACCGGCACGCTGGCCTTATGCATGCTCAACGCAGACGTTTTCAAGGTGCTGGGCTACGGC
>JBMTIF010000085.1:0-7815 GCA_049437045.1 Alphaproteobacteria bacterium
ACAACGCAACCATCGAAGTGGCAGAGCCGATTGCTTACCGGGGCTCGCCTGGCTTTGCTGAAGTCGTGTCCGGACTGGATGCTGACGTCATCATCACTGATCTCGCCCAAGCCAGCGACCTATTGGCCGGAGCAGAGGCCAAACCGCTGTTCATGAACCTGAGTCCTGTCACCGCCGACACCTGCAACCGGGATACGGTCCATCTGGCCGGTGACATTGCAATCGGGCGGCTGGCTGCGATTTACATGAATGGATTGGATGCACAGCGAACCTTTGCTTTTGTTAAAGAAAACGACGAAGGCAAGCAGCACCTTGCTGACTTCCGCCGCGCCTTTACCGGCGGTCTCGGCGGCGCTGCCTTTACGCAGAAGGATCAATCCAACTTCGACAACGAAATTGCGATTCTGCGCGTGACCAAGGCAGATGGTGCCTACTTCGACCTCGAAGGCGACGCGCTCTACGGTTACCTTGAGGCCTTTGCGACGGGCGAGGTCGCCGACAACCTCAACACCGTCACAACCTCGGAAATCGACTACGACAGACTTTCTGATGAAACCCGCAAGGCGCTGAGTTCGTTGACGCTGGTTTCGGCTTGGAACCCGGATACGGTTGATGCTGCTGACTTCAAAGCAGCGTTCAATTCCCGCCTTGGTGAAGACCCAAGCTTTGCCGGTCTGATGGGTTTTGAGGCTGGCGATCTGTTGATGAAGGCGATGACGGGCGGTCAGGAATCGCTGTTCGACAATGTTGTAGCTTTGTCGTGGCAATCGCCACGCGGTCCCGTCTCCTTTGACTCTCATGGTTATGCCATCGTGCCCGTGGGCGCTTACAGCTTTACCGAGGCGGCTCTGTCACTCAAAGGACGGATCTCAGTCGCAACCAACCACGCCTGCAACGCCGGTTAAGAGCCTGAGAGGAACCGAGCGCGGTGAATAGAGATTTGCTGCTGAGGCGCCGCGCTCGTACCTTGTATCTGCTTGGTTTCCTGTGTTTGATTCTGAGCGCACTTTGCCTGCCTTTGAAGGTTACGGATGCGCAGGTGATCAACACCGGCGCCCTGTTCATTTCAAACAATGAAATCGTCACCATTGAAGATGATTTCATTCAGGCTGACCCTACCCAGCAAACCACCAATCAAGGTACACTTCTGATTTCCGGCACTCTTCGCTTTGTTGACGGAGTGATCGACGAAGTTGGCGGCACGCTGCATGGAGGCTGGGTGCGGCAGCTTGGAACGCCTCTCGATAGGCCTGATTTTCACACAATCTTCCGCGCCAATGCTCAATCAGAGAGCCCCAATGCCATTCTGGATGGTGGCAGCACAGACACCCTGATCGACGGCCCGGTTCGGCGCGTGGGCGGTGGCGATTTCGTGTTTCCAACCGGCGACGTCAGGGACGGACGGACCTATCGCGGTTTGCTGGGGTTGGAGGCTCCCGTCAACGCAAGGGACGTCGACGTGCTCTATTTCTGGCGCAGCGGACTGACAGACTTCGGCACTGAGATGGATACCCTCCTGCTTGCGGTCACAGACCGAGAGTACTGGCGTGTCTGGTCAGATGAGGCGATTGACGTATCGCCCATGTACGAAACATCCAGCGCCATAGACGCTTTGATCCAAAGCGTGCCCGAGGGTTCCTTGCCCCATCTCACTCTAGCCGGATGGGACGGGACAAAATGGGTGGATCTGGATGGACAGGCCGGTAGTCGCTCCAGCCTTTCCAGCGGTTTTGTCACTTCTCATCTGGCCCAACCGCGAAGCTTTCTTGCCCTGACCTTTGGCGTGAGACTTCAAGGCGATGAAGACAGCGACCGCGATGGGGTACCCAACGACAAGGAGTGGGATTCCGATGGCGATGGTCAGGGACCGGATGACAGTGACGGCGATGGCATCCCCGACTACCTGGATACCGACGATGACAATGATGGTTTCCTCACGCGAGATGAAGATTGGGACCAATCCGGCACACCTTGTGACGACGACAGGGACGGCGACGGCACCCCCGACTATCTAGACGACACAGCAGGCGACGCCATGCAGCTTTGGGTCACCAAGTCGGCCAATCGGGAAACGCTTTCAATCGGCGAAACTGTTGTTTGGACGCTGACACTGGAAAATCGCTCACCGTATGCCGTAATCGCAACCTTGGTTGACGTTTTACCCGCAGGCCTGGCTGTAAACCCGGAGACGCTGGGGATTGAGTCTCAGGGGAAACTAGGACTGCCGGCAGAAGAAACTCTGAACGACCTGCGCCACCCGGAACTTGCGCGGAACGGTGTGGTGCTTAACTGGCCAGACCTTCAATTGGCAGCGGGTGAGACCCACGAGTTGCAATTTCGCACGGAAGCAACGGTTGGGCTGGACGCTGGCACCCATACAAACTTTGCTTATGCCACCTCTGGCCGCGAAGCATCTCGGGTATTTTCCAATCTGGCCACTCAGACCCTCACACTGCGTGAGGATCAGCAGTTGGACTGCGCAACCTTGCTGGGCCGGGTGTTCAACGACAAGAACGCCAATGGGGTGTTGGATGCACATGAACCGGGGATTGCGGGCGTCCGTCTGGGCGAGCACAGCGGCTTGCTGATCAGCACCGATGAACAAGGGCGCTTTCACCTGCCTTGCGAGCTGGTGCAGCACGATCACGGCAAAAATCTGATTCTCAAACTGGATAAGCGCACCCTGCCCTCCGGGTTTGAGATGACCAGCGAGAATCCCAGAGCGTTGAGATTGACCAGAGGCAAAATGCTCAAAGCCAACTTTGGCGCAGCCTTGTCCCGCGAAGTCTCCCTGAAGGTCAGCGACTGCACCTTTGCTGCCAAGGGTGAGAGCGAGGGTCTGCACCCGTCGTGGAAGCGCGTGCTGTCTCAGCTCATTGAACTGCTGGATGAAATACCTTCGCGTCTGGTGATCGACTACACGGGCGGACCCGATCTGAGTGAAACACAACTGAACCACCGGTTTGAACTGGTTGATACCGCCATTTCTAAAGCATGGAAGGCCAAGCCCCGGCGATACACGTTGACCACTTCGGTTCGGTCCCGCCGGTTTGTCGGGACTGAGGGTATCCCCTGCGACCGCGCTACCCCGCCCCGTGAATCGTTTGAGGTACTCTATTCGAAATCGACTCTCAGTCCCGAAAGTGAGTGATGATCAACCCACGGCATCAAACCGGCGCGAGATGACTGCTTTTTTGCAGCAACCAGCACCAAATCACGCTAAACACTGGCTTGTTTCCTGCTCATTTGATGGCTGCACCAGCGGAGTTGACCTGCATGACACGGTTTTCGTCTTTGTTCTTGCCCGGCTTGATCCATCTTGGGTCCATAGCTGTCGTCGGATCGGCTTGGCTATACCAGTTTGCGGGTCTGTTGCCGTGCATCCTGTGCTTGCAGCAAAGGGTGCCGCACTACGTCTTGCTGGCGTTTCTGGTGCCGACCATCGTGATGTTCTTTGTCGGCGGGTTCCTGCCGAGCCTATACGCCATTTATCGTAAGGTTTTCTACGTCGTGGCGACACTCACGATGGGCACCGCAGTATTCCTCGCCGCCAAGCACATTGGCGTTGAATACGGCTGGTGGCAGGGGCCAATGGCCTGTGGTGGTTTGGTGGAAAAAATGACTTCGCCTGACCAACTCTTCGCACTGGAGCGACCAGACTGCTCCAAACCCACAATTATTTGGCCGGGATTGTCGATGGCGACATGGCATCTGCTTGCTGTCTTGCCACTCTTGGGTATGAGTCTGTTTGGGTTGTGGCGGAATCTGTTTTCGCGCTGACCCGAGAGCTGCCACGGCGACACGGAGGAGAACGACCCATGACGCATTACCCAAATCTGCTCAAGCCACTGGACCTTGGGTTCACCACCCTGAAGAACCGCGTCCTGATGGGGTCAATGCATACGGGTCTGGAAGAAGAAAAGACCTTCAAACGCCTCGCAGCCTATTTTGCCGAACGCGCTCAGGGTGATGTGGGCCTGATGGTCACGGGTGGTTTTGGACCGAACCAGGATGGTGCACCCGTGATTGGCGGCGGCTGCATGGCAACGATAGAAGACGCGAACAAGCACCGCGAGATTACCCACGCCGTTCATGCTGAAGGCGGAAAGATCGCCATGCAGATCCTCCACGCCGGTCGCTATGCCTATAACCCAGCCGGCGGCGTTGCCCCGTCAGCGATCAAATCACCCATCACGCCTGTCGCTCCACGAGAGCTGACGACTGAAGGCGTGGAGGAACAGATTCAGGCCTACGTCAATTCGACCGTTCTGGCGCGCGAGGCGGGCTACGATGGCGTCGAGATCATGGGGTCAGAAGGCTACCTGATTAACCAGTTTCTCGTGACCCACACCAACAAACGCACAGATGAGTGGGGCGGCCCTTACGAGAACCGCATGCGCTTCCCGGTCGAGGTTGTGCGCCGCTGTCGTGAAGCTGTCGGACCCGATTTCATTCTGATTTACCGCCTATCGATGATCGACCTTATTCCCAACGGCTCCACGTGGGATGAAGTCGTTCAGCTGGCCAAGGCCATCGAAGCAGCAGGTGCAACGATTATCAACACCGGCATTGGCTGGCACGAAGCGCGCATTCCGACCATCGCGACCAGCGTACCAAGGGCTGCTTTTGCATGGGTGACGAAAAAGATGATGGGCGAGGTTTCCATCCCGCTGATCACCACCAACCGGATCAACCATCCGGAGACCGCCGAGGAAATCCTCGCAGAGCGTTACGCCGACATGGTATCGATGGCGCGTCCCTTCCTTGCCGATCCGCATTTGGTCAAAAAGGCTGCCGAAGGGCGTTCGGATGAAATCAACATCTGCATTGGGTGCAACCAGGCCTGTCTGGATCACACGTTCTCGATGAAGACCTCATCCTGTTTGGTTAATCCGCGCGCCTGTAATGAAACCGAGCTGAACTACGTCGCAACCGAAAATCCGAAAAAGGTTGCCGTCGTGGGCGCTGGTGCAGCGGGGATGCAGGCTGCCATCGTTCTGGATGAACGCGGGCACGACGTAACTCTGTTTGAAGCCTCGGACAAAATTGGTGGCCAGTTGAACATGGCGGCCGTGATTCCGGGCAAAGAAGAATTTCACGGCATGCTTGGTTATTTTGCGCGAATGATCGAGCTTTCTGGCGTTGATGTGCGCTTGAACGCGCGAGCGACTGTTGATGACCTGCAAGGCTTTGACGAAGTGATCGTCGCCACGGGCGTCACGCCGCGCGACCCCGGCATCGAAGGGCAGGATCACCCCAAGGTACTCAGCTACATCGACGTGCTGGCCGGAAACGCTGAAGTGGGTGAGAAGGTCGCCGTAATCGGCGCAGGTGGCATTGGTTTCGACGTCACTGAGTTTTTGGTGCAAGAGCACCCTTCACCAACCGTCAATATCGAAGAATGGCTCGAAGAATGGGGCGTGGGCGACCCGGAAAAGGTACCGGGCGGTTTGTCTCCCCAAGGCCCACAACCTGCTGCGCCAGCGCGTCAGGTGACCTTGCTCCAACGCAAAGCCAGCAAGCACGGTGCAGGTCTTGGTAAAACGACGGGCTGGATCCATCGCGCCTCGTTGCGAATGAAGGATGTGAACTTCATTGGCGGGGTCAACTACGAGCGCGTGAGCGATGAAGGTCTGATGATCTCCGAAGGCGAGGCACGGGAAAATCCAAGATGGTTGGACGTGGACAACGTCATTCTGTGCGCTGGTCAGGAATCACTTCGCGATCTGGCAGAACCGTTGGAAGCCAAGGGCATCACTGTGCATGTTGTCGGCGGCGCTGATAAAGCCGCAGAGCTGGACGCCAAGCGTGCGATCAACAAGGCGGCACGTCTGGCCGCTGTCATCTAGGTTACTCGCCCGAGGCCTGTTCCAACACGTCTCGGGCACGCGCCAAAGCCCCTTGAATGAGGGTGATTTCGTCGGTTTCGGCAGGGACCGTTTCCGGCTCAGCTGACCACTGATCCAACGCGCGCGCCAAAGCTTCCAGTCCTATAGCCGCCTCTGCGTGCAAATGCCGGAGTGCATCGGTGGCGTAACCCGTGCTCAGACAGGTTGAAACAGCATCATGGAACGCCTTTGTCTCCACGCCGAAGGCACGCATGAGTCCGCCCAAGCCCTGCAGACTTGAGACCTGATCGGCGAGTGGCCAGCGATCGGCAGTCCACGGCAGATCCGGAACCGTCAGTGAAAGCGCATCGGCCAGAACTGCGGTTGAACGGATGGTTGCCGAGACTTGAACGGGCAGCGCATCACGGGTCGCCAGCAGCAGCATTTGACCCTGCAGGGCCGCTGATAGCTGCTGCGCCAGCCACAGACCTTGAGCCTCCAGTTGATGCACTTCTGTCAGCGTAAGCAAGGCATCAACGACCTCACCCAGCATGTCCCCCAAAGCTTCAAGACTATCCTGGCTGACAATCATCAGCGCCGTATCAGACAGGGACGGGTCATCTAGGGCGTCAAGATCACTCAACCCCGTCTGCGCCAAAAGGGCGGCAACTTCCTGTCCCGTACCCAAGGCTTTGATCACCGGGCCAAAGTCGAAATCCGGGTTGCTGAGCCGCTGGTCGAAGTCGTCAGCCGCGGGGTTTCCCAAAGCGTCAGCGAGGGCCACCACGCAGGCCGAAAGTGCCGCAACTTGTCCTTCTGCAGACCAAAAGGCTGCAACTTGGTCAGCACCCGACACGGCGCTAGCCTCGACGACGACGGTTACTGCCGCTCCGCCGGGTTGAGTCTTTGAGGGCGTCTTGACCGACAGCGATTTGACGGGCGCCATCTGACATTTTGCCGAGCGCCAGTTCGATCGCCAAAACCCGAAAATCGGGCTGATCGTTTTCGTCCAGCGCTTTCCGCATCGCCGCCACATGCTCCGGCTTGGTCCCGCAGCATCCACCGATGATCCTTGCGCCAGCGGCCCGTGCCAACTGTGCGTAAGCTGCCATTTGATCGACCGTCCCGCTGTAAACAATCTCGCCATCTTCATAGCTTGGGATGCCGCAGTTTGCCTTGGCGATGATGGGCTGGGGTGGTGTTGCGTCGGCAAATCCCAAAACCGAACTCATGAGATCAGCCGCACCGACCCCGCAGTTCGCGCCGAAGCCATCCAAATTGAAATCGAGGGCGAGGCTAGCAAACGCGCGGGGCGTCAGACCCATCATGGTTCGGCCAGCACTGTCAAAACTCATGGTCGCGCAAACCGGTACATCGAAGGAGCGCGCAGCCTCTGCCGCCGCCTCCAACTCATCGGGCGCGGAAATAGTTTCAATCCAAACCAGATCGATGCCGCCCTCAACAAGGCCTTCGATTTGCTCTTTGAAACTGTCCACGGCGTCTGCTTTTTCGAGGCTGCCGAGGGGGGCCAGAATTTCACCCGTTGGCCCCACAGAGCCTGCGACCAAAACAGGACGACCCGCTGCGTCTGCGACTTCACGGGCCAATTTGGCCGCCGTGCGATTGAGCGATGTTACCTGCCCCTCAAGCCCATGCAGCTTGAGCCGGTGGCGCGTTCCGCCAAAGGTGTTGGTCAAAAACAGATCACTGCCAGCGTCCACGAAGGACTTATGCAGCGCTTGAACGCGGTCTGGATGCTCCAAAAGCCATGCTTCGGGTGCTTCCCCGCTTTCCAGCCCCATAGCAAATAAATTTGTCCCCGTCGCACCATCTGCGAGCAGGAAGCCGCGTTCTTCGAGAAGGTCGTTAAAAACCGAGTTTGATGCCTGCGTAGCCACGTAATTCTCCAAGGCCCAATTCGCCGCGACCAAAAAAAGCAAAGTGCCGCGTCAGCGCAAACTCTGCTTCCAGGCCAGAAACGAAATAG
>JBMTIF010000086.1:0-7793 GCA_049437045.1 Alphaproteobacteria bacterium
AGTGACAGAACACATACCTGTCGCTGTATCCAGAAGCGACGTGATGGCCCCGCCGTGAACGTAACCCAGCTGCTGAAAGATCTTTGGCTGCACCGGCATTTTCAGCGTCACTGTCCCGTATTCGATGCTCACCGGCGAGATATCCAGTGTTTTGGCAAAGTGCTGACCACCAATCGTTTTCAGGACCTGCTCCTGAAAACCGTCCTTGGCCACGGACTGTGGCCGTCTTGGTACTCTGGTAAACTGCTTGGCGATGATCTGTTCGTCCAAAGACCTCTTCCCTCTTTTGCTCCCGATTGAACACGGCTAAAAGCTAACCCACGGTCGAGCGCATAAACACAAAAAAACAACCTTTATCAGCACGACTAAGACAGTTTGTTGGCCAGATTCATGACTCTTGGGCCGACAATTGGGGGGAAACATGCAACGCGCCTTACCACGCTTGAGCCAAACAGCCCTTTTGCTATCCGGCCTTTGCTTCACGGCACTGGCCCTGACGGGCTGTGATGAAACCGTGCTGATCGACGCAACAAATCCACGCCAGAGCGACAGCGCCGTTGGGTCAGGCAGTGCTTCGTCCACTGCGAGCGGCTATTCCGTCGATGCCATCGACCGCGCCCGCCCTCAGGAAATCGACCGCAGCAAATACACCATGATCGTCCCGGTTCAGGGTGATGATTTCATGCACATTCTGTTCAAATCCCCTGTGCACGCCCAAGAAGCCGGGTATTGCGTCTCTTCAGGGTTTGGCTCCGTTTCCAAAGTCATTCAGGCCAGCGATCCCCGCACGCGCCAGAGCTTCTATTTCATCGAATGTGAGAAAGCCGACCCATCGCTGGTTGGCCTAGAAGACCGCATCAACGCCCTGCAAGCGCAGCAAGCTGAGTACGATGCCCGAACCGCCACTATGCGCGCCGCCGCGCAGGCAGCAGTTGCCGAGGCCGGCGATTACGTCGACCCCTACGCCGATTGTCCCATCGGACAGGGTGGTTTTCCGATTGTTACCGACGACTGCGGGCCGCGAGGGAACTAAATCCGGCTTGAGCCAAGCTTTGGCCCAAGGTCTCAGCTTTCGCGTCGAGACATGAACGCCAGCCGCTCAAACAGCTGCACGTCCTGCTCATTTTTGAGCAAAGCGCCATAGAGCGGCGGGATCACCTTTTTGGTGGCTGATTCACGCAGCACGCTCTCGTCGATGTCTTCGGCCATGAGCAGCTTGAGCCAATCGAGCAGTTCAGAGGTCGAAGGCTTCTTTTTCAGCCCCGGGATATCCCGCAGACCGAAAAACGCCTCCAGCGCTGCTTTCAACAGGGACTGCTTGATCCCCGGATAGTGCACGTCCACGATCTTCGACAGCGTCTCCCGATCCGGGAAGGTGATGTAGTGAAAGAAACACCGGCGCAAAAAGGCGTCAGGCAGCTCTTTTTCGTTGTTTGAGGTGATGATGATAATCGGTCTTTGCTTGGCCTTCACCACGCGGTTCAGCTCGTAGACAAAGAACTCCATCTTATCCAGTTCCAGCAACAGATCGTTCGGAAACTCGATATCCGCCTTGTCGATTTCATCGATCAACAGAACCGCGCGCTGGTCACTCTCGAAAGCGTCCCACAGCTTGCCCTTGACGATGTAGTTGCCAATGTCATGGACTTTTTCTTCGCCCAGCTGACCATCGCGCAAGCGGCTGACGGCGTCGTATTCATACAGTCCCTGACGCGCCTTGGTGGTCGACTTGATGTGCCACTGGATAAAGGGCGCGCCCAGCGACTGCGCCACCTGCTCGGCCAGCATGGTTTTACCCGTGCCAGGTTCGCCTTTGACCAGAATGGGTTTCTCCAGCGTAATCGCAGCATTGACAGCCATCATCAGCCCGTCATCAGCGACGTAGGCATCGGTCCCGGTAAAGCGCGTGGTCATGGGCAGTATTCCTCGGTTCTCTTCTGGTTCGGGTTGGCGAGCTAGGCGGCGCGGCGAACGATCACGCTTCCTGCTGAATATCCCGCTCCAAAGGAGCACAGCACGCCCATATCGCCAACGCCAAGATCACGAGAATGGCGATGAAACGCGATAATACAGCCCGCTGACGAGGTATTGGCAAATTCATCTAACACTACTGGTGCCTCATCCTCATCAGGCACGCGCCCCAGAACCTTCTGGGCGATAAAGTCGTTCATGTTCTTGTTGGCCTGATGCAGCCAGAAACGGCGAACATCTGCCGCCGCGAGTTCGTGCTCGCCCAAGTGCTCGCCGATCATCTGCGCGACCATGGGAACGACTTCCTTGAACACCTTGCGGCCTTCCTGCTTGAACAGCAGATCCCAGCCCGTGCGCTGGTCCGCTTCTGTTCGGTTGAGGAAACCGAAGTTGTTGCGAATGTTGTTGGAGAACTGGGTTTTCAGTTTGGACCCCAGAATAGACCACACTGGCCCGGCACCGCGATCAACGGCGAGGTCTTCGCGCTCGATCACCGCCGCCGTGCAAACGTCTCCGAAGATGAAGTGACAGTCCCGATTTTCCCAGTTCAAGTGCGCCGAGCAGATTTCCGGGTTTATCATCAGAATGCGCTTGGCCTGCCCCGAACGCACGGCTGCGGCGGCCATGTCGATGCCAAAGGTCGCCGAAGAGCAGGCTACGTTCATGTCAAAGGCCCAGCCCGCGTCCATACCCAGCGCTGCCTGAATCTCAATCGACATGGCCGGATAAGCCCGCTGCATGTTTGAAGCAGCGCAGATCACCCCGTCGATGTCCGAAATCTCCAATCCCGCAGCAGCAATAGCATCGCGCGCGGGCTGGATCGCCATTTCAGCCTGAATGGAAAGCTCGTCATCCCCGCGTGTCGGCAACGAAGGGGCCATCCGGTCGGTATTCAACACACCCTGCTTGTCCAAGACATAGCGCGACTTGATCCCGCTGGCCTTGACGATGAATTCGTTCGAAGAGGGTGAAAGCGCTTCGACCGTCCCGGCTTCAATCGCAGCAGCATGTTCAGCGTTGAACGTCTCAACAAACGCATTGAGCGCCTCGACCAACTCGTCATTGGTGATCGTATTTGGCGGGGTAAACAAGCCAGTGCCGGAAAGTGCAGCTGAGTACATGTGCGAGCCTCGTATCCTCAAATCTTGGGCTCGGTTATGCCGCAAATAAGCCGCTGTGCCTAGCAGCGGCTCATGCGGAAGACGGTCACTGCTTTCGCATGAGGAAAAACGAACCGTCGGGAGCCTGATAAGCCTGAAAGCCCTGTGGCACCGCCAGCTGGAAGCCTGTGGTTATTGTCACTGGCACCGAACCCGGTGGGAAAGCAATCGTTGGCCCCGGGATAAGCTTGCGGATAGTCTTGGGGGGCCGGACAAAGCGTTGCTGCTTGGCAGGCGCTGCCTGATAGAGCCTTGGCGCAGGTTGTCCACCGGCCTGATCGTAGCTCATCTGCTCCTGCTTGAACTGCTGAACAGGATCGGAAACATCCGCGAAACCGCTGTTATCGAAGGTCAAAGCAAGCTCGTCCTTTGCGGTCATAACGTCATCATCAACCATCACGTCATCAATCATGACATCGTCGATCTTGGCTCCGTCATCCAGAACCTCGTCAATCGATGCGATGATCTCATCCACCGGCTCGTAGGTACTGGCCGAATCAGCGATCATGGGCAAATCATCCGATTTCGGCGCGTCTGAAGTCACAGGCTGCGCGCCGCTGTTGAATGCCAATGAAGCAACGTTCTGCCCCTTGGCATCGCTGGCCATCATTTCACCAGTTGCCTGTAGGGTTTTCTCAATCGCAGCCAAAGCCGCGTCAGCAGACGTTGCAGATGCATTCGGCTTGGGAATCAGGACTTCACCATCCGTGGCCGGCATGAAGCCAGAGGTCGAAAGGCTGGCCGAAACATCCTGATCCGTGGTGGTTATGGTCAGTGTTTGCACCGGCGCTGTTTCGGTGCTCGCAGTTTTGGGATCAGACCCAATCGCGGGTGCAATGGCCGCAGCCACCTTCGTGTCCAGTTGGACTTCGAGCAGAGCTTCGACCAGATCGATCCCCCCGTCTTCCGCCAACAGCGTTGGGGTGACCTTGGCTTCAATACTGAAGTCAGGTGTACCATCACCTTCACGATCAACCCGTCCCTCACCCCGGGCCAGAATGTCGGTCAACGTCAGGGGGTCAATGCCGTTCGCCAGGAAACGGTATCCGACCGCGAAGGAAAACGTCTCACCGGGCAGCAGCATGGGCATGTCTTCAATAGGCCGCGTGTCGGCAATTCCGTCGTAAGTCAGAGGCTCGGGGATCGCAGAGCCAAGCGACGGGGCAAGTGTGACCTCGGCTGGTTGAACGAGGTCGATGAAATCAACGGTCAATGTCTCAGGCATCGGCATATCGACCATGACATTTACCAGCTCGGTCGTGCCCGTGTTGGTCACCTTCGTTAGCGCAGTCAGCAGCACAAAGTCGTTATCATCGACGGTCTGGACTTCGCCAGAAATGACAGTTGCCAGCTGCATCCGACCAAAGCCCACCGGCGCAGCGTCGTTGCCTTCTTCGCCGTCACCATCCGCATCGACGCCCAACGTCGTGTTCGTATCCGCAGGGTCGCCAAGAACCGTATCCAGCTCACCATTGCCATCCAGATCGACCCGAGCGAACGCAGCCGCGCGGTTCAAGATGGGCTTTTCCGTCTTGGTCTCATCCAAGCGGAAGAACACGCGTGCGGTGAATTTTACGTCTTCACCGGGCAGAAGAACCGCGTTCCCGCCCTCAAAGCGCTGCACGTTGTTCAAGCCGACAAATGCATCCGGCAAGCCTGTCGCCGTGAAGCGCGTCGAGGCGGTTTCAATCGACAGGATTTCGACATCCAGAATTTGCGTGACCGCATCGTTCTCGAGGAACAGATCGGCCATCGCCAAATCCTCTAACACCATCCCGCCGGTGTTTTCGATCTGGAAGCCAAAGACCGCGTCGTAAGCATCATCGACACCGTCAAAGGCCACGGGTCCGGGCAGGACTTCAACCGACTTGATCAACCTCAACCCCGGCAGAGGCGTGCTGTCATTCTCCGGATTGCCATCGCCATTTTCATCGATATCGCCCGCAGCAAAGTCATTGTCGGAAGGAAAACGATATTCAGTATCGTTCACCGTGGCGAGCAGATCACCCCGAATGGACAGTGGTGCAATACCGTTGAGTGCATCCTGATCGTAATGCACCGTCATCCGCAGCAACGCGCTGTCCTTGGGGCGCAAGACGCCGCCGGGAATGAACATTTCGTCTGCGCCGGGGAAGCCCGTGTATCCGGGATTAAGCGCCAGCCACGAACCGGGCTGCAACGGCTCAATTTCAAAGACAGGTCGTCCGATTATGGAAACAAACGCATCGCCCAAGTGCCGCCGCAGCGATACTGGTAGCGAAAGCTCTCGCAGGGCTTCTGTCCCGGTGTTGGACAGTGCAAAAATAACATCGGCTTCGACCTGATCCCCGTCAGCGCGTTTGCGCAGGGCGATCAGATCGGTCTTCAGCTGGGCCGAAACCACACCTTCATCTTTTGGCGCTGCGTCAACGCTTTCCGTCACCTGATCCAACACGCCCTCATCAGGCGTCGAAAGCGGCTCTTCCGTTTCAACGGGCTGCACAGCCGCAGCCGCCGCAACATCCTCGACCTCTGCAACCGGCAGCGGGCTTTCGACCGGATCAGTCTCGTCCAGCTCAACAATGGGCTGCAGCGCCAATGGCTCCAGCGGTTGGGTTTCATCCTCGACCAACGTTGGTGCCTCAGCGGGTTCCTGAGCACTCACAGCAGGTTCCGGGAAGATCAACAGTCCCACGTCATTCACCAGATTGGAGTCCTGCAACGCCTGCCCCGTGACCGCCATGGCCAGCGGATCATTCGCAGACTTTACAATCACTTGCAGGCTGGCCGTCGCGATCTCATTCGCAGGAAGGCTGTCAAAGAACACGGCACCTTCGTCCAACTTGGCTCCGCTCGCGCTTTCGATCATCACGCCTTCGGTTTGGGCGGAATCGATGCGAATGTCCGACGTGCTTCCCGGGCCTTCGTTGCGCAAAATCAGATCGACGGTGGCAATCTGCACCCCGTCCTCTGCGCCCGGTTCGATGGATGCAAGGACGAGTTCGAGGCTCAAATCGGTCTCAGCAACTGGCAGTGACAGCGGCAGTTCGCTGCGTACAGCGTTCATGGTCCAAATGTCGTTGACCCGGCCAAGCCCTTGGTCCGGCCCCCATGCCCCGGCAACGCCGCGCAAGGAGTTGGTCACGTTGACCAGATCACCATCAAAGCGCCCAGCCTCGAACCCGAGGTTCCAGTACAGATCGCCCGTACCATCCTTGGGACCGTTCATCCGACGAACACGCAGACCGGTCTGGCTGTTCAGGACATTCGCCAGTGGGAAATGCATCTCAGCGACTTTGGACGTGAACCGACCAACCAGATCACCGCTGATACCCTCAGGAACAACCAGCGATGAAGTGCCCGCAGGCAGGTTTGTATAGGTGTACTGCGCAATACCGTCCGCACCCGTATCATTAGCTTCGAACAGCTCCAGCTCATTGGAAACGCCCTCGCCCTCAATGGTCACTGAAATCACGTTCAGCGCTGTATTCAACGCCAGCTCCGTCATGGTCTGCGGTGTTGCCGTAGGAGTGTAGAGCCACTCTGGCCCCATCAGCGAAGAAACAGACTCTTCAGGCTGGCTCTGATCCGGGCGGCTGTAGAACAATTTCAAAGACTGCTCGTCATCCGCGCCCGCAAAGGCATAGGGATCGGCAAGAAAGGCGCGGGTTCCCAGTGCGTCCAAGGTCGCGGAAGCATAGATCGAGTCACCTCTGGCGTCTTTCAGACCCCGTGTAGAGGCCAGCAAGTTCACCGCTGCCACCTTGATCCCGTTGGTATCCAGCGCATAGGTGAAACCGTCCGAAGACCGCCCAAACCAGATCGAGTTCCACGCCTGACCTTCTTCGGTCAGGTTGCTGACTGCCGCTGCGAAAGTGCGCACATAGGCCCGGCCCGGAACAACAGGACCACCTGAGGCTATTTCGTACTTGGAAACTGAAACGTCCCAGGCCCGAACCCAGAAATCCGTCTCCGTCTGCGGTTCCCACTCGTCGCGGCTGAAAACAGGCTCATAGCGGGCAAGGTCTACTTCGCTGCTTGGCGGCACAAATTCAACTTCCCAAATACCGCCAAGCCCGGGTTCGACTTTCACGGAACAAGGCTCACCTGCTGCGGCACCCGCCTTCTCCATGCTCAGATTTTCGATATAGCCCACGGACGGATCACATCGGTTCGACATGCCCGTGGGGTCGCGATAGACGATCTTTCCCTGCCCGATCCCCTGCGCGGAGGAGGACATGTTCAGATACTCGCCTTCGTTCAGGTAGACGAAATGCAGCGAGACTGTTTCGCGGCCATCAGGGGGCAGAACGCCAAGCGTGGGATCAGACGCCAGCAGACCAGCGCGAAAACCCTTTCCGCGCTGCACCAAATCTGCCGAACCTTCACCCTGTGCCACACCGGCTGTCAGGCACAGGCCGAGGACAGCGCTGGCAAAAACCGAAGTCAGTCCCGGCAGACCAACCCACCCCAACTTTCGATTTACAGCCTTGGTCTCAGAGCGCGGCGTCATCGTCATCATCGTTTAATTTGCCCTAAATTGCGTTCAGTGCCTCTCGAAAACGTTGTGCAAAGTCGCATAATCTGGCGCTTTGCCGCGTTTTCAAAACAAGCCGAAGAGTTCCGACAAAAATCGCAAAAAGCAGTCCAAGGCCATTTCATACACACTAGGGTGAGTATAAA